>JBKOYW010000500.1:0-8042 GCA_046744275.1 Actinomycetota bacterium | reverse complement strand
CCGCGGCCTCAGACGAACACCAGCATTGAGGGAAGCGAGGTCGATTTCGTCTGGCCGGACGCCCGGCTCATCGTCGAGGTCGACGGCTACCGCTACCACCGCTCGCCGAGCGCGTTCGAGAACGACCGCGAGCGCGACGTGATGCTGGCCATGGCGGGATGGCACGTCCTGCGGTTCACCTGGGCGCAAATCACTCGCCGCCCGGCGTGGGTCGCGGCGGCGGTGTCCAGGCACCTGGCGCCTTTCGTGGATATGTCACGAAAAGGCGCCAGGGAGCGCAGTGGTAACCGGCGCGGACGTTGCGCGAACGGAGTAGAAACCCCGGCCGCGAGACCCTCCGACCGCAGGGGAGACAGATGCATCGGTTGCTCGGGCCGCTGGCCGTCGTCGTCACCGCCGCATCCGGCAAGCACCACGAGCGCGAGCACGTGAGACGTCTCACGTCACCTCTACCCCGCCGACGATAACCCCGTTCCCGGCCCGCTGGCGAGAACCCGGTTCCAACCCCGCACGTACACCCCGGGCAGGCCGATCGCCCCACCCCCTACCTGATCGGCGCTTGACGCAAACGGTTGCATCGGGCAACGTGGGAAGCTGTTGGAGAGATGAGGGTTGTCGGCCGGTCGGGTCCCACACGGAGGGAAGGAAGCCGGGTGCAGCTACACGAACGCGACAGTTGCAAGGCGTCGGCGTGATCGCCGAGCGGCTCGCGAACCGTGCCGCCGCGCTCGACGCCGAGCGCGTGCCGTACGTGCAGGCCACCGTCGTTCGGGCCGCGCGCCCCGCCAGCGTGCAGGTGGGCGCCACCGCGCTCGTCCTCAACGACGGCACCATCGAGGGCTTCGTCGGCGGCCACTGCGCCGAGCCGAGCGTCCGGCTCCACGCCCTCCACGTGCTCGAGACCGGCGAGGCGCTGCTGCTGCGGATCGAGCCCGGCGACGGCGACGGCGCCGCCATCGACGGCGCCGTGACCGTCCACAACCCGTGCATCAGCGGCGGCGCGCTGGAGATCTTCCTGGAGCCGCGGATGCCCGCCCCGCGCCTCCACGTCGTCGGCGACACGCCGATCGCGATCGCCCTCACCGAGCTCGGCCGGGGTCTCGGCTATGACATCGCGGCCGGCGAACCCACGGCGGACGACGCCGCCATGATCGTCGCTTCTCATGGCCGCGACGAGGAGGAGGCGCTCGCGACGGCGCTCGACGTCGGCGTCCCGTACGTCGGCCTCGTGGCGAGCCGCAAACGCGGCGCCGCCGTCGTCGAGAGCCTGCACGTCAGCGACGACGACAAGGCGCGCGTCCACACCCCCGCCGGGCTCGACATCGGCGCCCGGACGCCCGAGGAGATCGCGCTGTCGATCCTCGCCGAGATCGTCGCCACGCGCCGTCGACAGGTCGCGCCGCCTCACCCCGCCGAGCACGAAGGGCACTGCTGCCATGAGTGAGCCTTTCGTCGCCGGACTCGTGCTGGCGGCGGGCGGCTCGACGAGGCTCGGCCGGCCCAAGCAGCTCCTGCCCTACGGCGGCGCGACGCTGCTCGACCACACCGTCGCCACCGCGCGCGCGTGCGAGTTCGACCAGCTGCTCGTGGCGCTCGGCGGCGAGTCGGAGAAGATCCGCTCGCGCGTGAACCTCAGCGGCGCCGACGTGGTCATGAACCCTGGCTTCGGCGCCGGCTGCTCGTCGTCGATCGCCGTCGCGATGGAGGCCCTCGACCCGAGAGCCACCACGCTCGTGCTCATGCTCGGCGACCAGCCCGGCGTCGTGCCCGCGACCGTGCGCGTGCTGCTCGCCGCGCGAGGCGAGGCGCCGATCGCGGTCTGCGACTACGAGGACGGCCGCGGGCACCCCTTCGCGTTCGATCGCAGCACCTTCCACGAGCTGCGGAACCTGCACGGCGACAAGGCCGTGTGGCGGATGCTGGACGAGCGCGCCGGCGAGGTCGAGGACGTGCCCGTCGCGGGCCGGGTGCCGCTCGACGTGGACACATGGGCGGATTACGAGGCCGTAGTCGCGGCCTCAGGAAGGAGTACTGCATGACGGGATGGACCGTGGGGCTCATCCTGGGCATCGTCGTGGTCCTGGTCGCCGCGCTGATCGTCATCACGATCGTGCGACTCGCGGCCCGGATCGCCGAGCAGGCCAGGACGGCAGAGAAGGCGGTCGAGCAGGTCCGCGTGCAGACGGACGGGCTCGGCGGCATCGCCCGGATCAACGACTCCGGCGTGCGGATCCTGCACGCCGCCCGATCCCTGCGAAAGGTGGCGGTCGGCAGATGAGCGGCACCACGTACTGGATCATCGCGCTCGCCATCGGGCTCGCCGCGGCGCTGATCGTGGCGACGCTCCTGGTGATGCTGCTGCGATCGGTCTCGAGCATCGAGCGCTCGGTCGGCGGCCTGCTCGGCATCGCGACCAGCGTCGCCGGCAACACGTCGAACATCCCCCAGCTCCAGGCGACCGCGCCGGTGCTGGCGATGATTGTCGACGAGGCCGTCGTCCAGGACGGCTACATGAACGCCCTCACCGACGGATTCGGAGACGGCAATGAGCACTGAGGACGTCCTGCTCCTGCTCAGCGTGCTGCTCGGCGTGGTCGTCGTCGCCGTGCTCGCGGTCGCGCTCATCCAGGTCCGAAAGGGCCTCAACAACATCTCGGAGGGCCTCGCCACGCTCGGCTCCGCGCTCGAGGGCGTCGAGGCCGAGCACCTGCGCCCGCTCGAGCCGGCCGTCAAGGCGATCAACGCGCAGTTCGACGTCATTCTCGGCGCGCTGCCGGGAATCGCCTCCAAGGCCGCGATCGTCGCCGAGAGGAGGCCGCGATGACCCTCTGGTGGATCGGCAACGCCGTCCTGCTGCTGGCGGTCCTCCCCGTGGTGATCTACCTGCTCAACGGGGTCCTGACCGCCGCCAAGTCCATCGTCCCGAGCGTGAACCAGATCGCCACGGTCGCCGCCGCCGGGTCGAAGGACCTCGACGCCGTGCCGCTGCTGCTGACCACGCAGGACCAGGTCCGGCAGACCGTCGCGGGCGTCGCGAACTACGGCGGCTCGCTCGACGTGATACTCGACGACGCCGAGGAACGCTGAGATGCCCGCAGCCGGAGTGGTGACGATCGTCGCCGTCGTCCTCATCGTCCTCGCGCTCGTCTACTACCTGGTCTCCACGATCCTGCAGCTGCGCGCGATCAACCAGGGCCTCGACGAGGTCATCAAGAGCGTCGGCGAGATCGTCGAGAAGACCGCGCCGGTCAACGGCGTGGTCGAGGACATCAACGCCAACCTCGACGCGGCCGTCGGCGCGCTCGAGGGCCTGCTCGTCAAGAAGGCCGGCATGAGCGACGCGGTCGGTCTCGTCGACGGGCTGTACCCGGGCGCCGCCGCGCAGGGCTTCCGCGACTTCCCGGAGAGCCGCGAGCTCACGCCGCCGCGGATCGGCGAGGTCTACACGAGAGGCACCCTCACGCTCGCGCGGCTCGGCCGCGAGGCCCCGATCGCGATGGGCAACCCCGCCGGCCCGGCGCTGCGCAACCCGGAGTACGGCAGCGCCGCCGCGCGCACGCTCTACACCGAGGTGCGGCCGGCGCGCTCGCCGGTCATCGGCACCGACGCCCCCGTCCAGTACGAGCAGCGAGAGGACATCGGGCGCCCCCGCAAGCGCTTCACCCGGACCAAGTATGTGTAGGAAAGGAGCTCGCCTTGCAGACGCCGGCGCCATTCGGATATGAGCGCGCGACCAGCGTGGAGGGCGCGATCGCTTCGCTTCAACGGCTCGGGTCCGAGGCGCGGATCATCGCGGGCGGGCACAGCCTGCTGCCGATGATGAAGCTGCGGCTGGCGAACCCCGAGCACCTGATCGACATCAACGACCTCACCGAGCTCGCCTATATCCGCGAGGAGGGCGACGAGATCCGGATCGGGGCGCTGACGCGGCACGTCGACCTCCTGAAGTCCGAGCTGCTCGCCGAGGAGTTCCCGATCTTCCGCGACGCGGAGCAGGTGATCGCCGATCCGGTCGTGCGCAACCGCGGCACGATCGGCGGCTCGCTGTGCCAGGCGGACGCCGCCGAGGACCTGAGCTCGGTCTGCTCCGCGCTCAAGGCGACCGTGGTGATCCGCGGCTCGGAGGGCGAGCGCACCGTGAGCATGGAGGACTTCCACGTCGGCCCGTACATGACCGCGGTCGGCACCGGCGAGCTCCTCACCGAGATCCGCCTCCCGCGCCGGCCGGGCGCGGGCAACGCGCACGAGAAGGTCGAGCGGCGAGCGGGCGACTGGGCGATCGCGGCCGCGTCGGCCGCCGTGTGGATGGACGGCGGCACGTTCGCCGACGTCGGCATCGCGCTCAGCGCCGTCGGGCTCACCACGATCCACCTGACCCGAGCGGAGGAGCTGCTGCGCGGTCAGGCGCCGTCGTACGACCTGTTCACGCAGGCCGGGACGATCGCGGCCGAGGACTGCTCGCCGATGGCCGACGGCCGCGGGCCGGTCGACTACAAGCGCCACCTGGCCGGGGTGCTCACCGGACGGGCACTGCGCCACGCGACGGCCCGAGCACTGAACGAGGAGGCCTGAGCATGGACGTCTCGATGACCGTCAACGGCAAGCAGGTCACGCGCGACGTCGAGCCGCGCCAGCTGCTCGTGCACTTCCTGCGCGACACGCTCGACCTCACGGGCACGCACTGGGGCTGCGACACGTCGAACTGCGGCGCCTGCGTCGTGCTGATGGACGGGCAGCCGGTCAAGTCCTGCACGATCCTCGCTGCGATGTGCGCGGGGCACGAGATCCGCACCGTCGAGTCGCTGGAGGTCGACGGCCGGCTCGACCCGGTGCAGATGGGCTTCCACGAGAAGCACGCGCTCCAGTGCGGCTTCTGCACGCCGGGGATGATGATGACGGCGCGCGCGCTGCTGGACGAGAACCCCGACCCGACCGACCACGAGATCCGCACCGCGATCTCCGGCGGCATCTGCCGCTGCACCGGCTACAAGAACATCGTCGCCGCCGTGCGCTGGGCCGCAGAGCACGAAGCCTCGACACGGCAGGAGGTCCGAGCATGACCGCCATCGAGACCCAACGCCCGATCGGCTTCGGCCGCCTCAAGCGCAAGGAGGACGCGCGCTTCATCCGCGGCCAGGGCACCTACCTCGACGACATCAAGCTCCCGGGCATGGTGTACGGCGCACTGCTGCGCTCCCCGTACGCCCACGCGAAGATCCTCTCGATCGACACCTCGCGGGCGCTCGCGCACCCGAAGGTCGCTGCGGTCGTCACCGCCAAGGACCTCGAGACGCTCGGCCTCGCCTGGATGCCGACCATCTCCTACGACACGCAGGCCGTGCTGGCCGGCGACAAGGTGCGCTTCCAGGGTCAGGAGGTCGCGTTCGTGATCGCGACCGACCCGTACTCGGCGCAGGACGCGCTCCAGCTGATCGACGTCGAGTACGAGCCGCTGCCGGCGGTCGTCAACGCGCGCAAGGCGCTCGACGACGACGCGCCGCTGATCCGCGACGACAAGGCCGGCCAGCGCGACAACCTCGCCAGCCCGCTGTGGGAGGCGGGCGACGAGGAGGCGACCGACCGCGCCTTCGCCGAGGCCGACACGATCGTCACCCGCGACATCATCTACCCGCGCTGCCACCCGGCGCCGCTCGAGACGTGCGGGATGATCGCCGACTTCAACCCGAAGACCGGCCAGCTCGACATCTACAACGGCAACCAGGCGCCGCACGCGCACCGCACCGTCTACGCGCACGTCGCCGGCCTCGCCGAGCACATGATCCGGATCATGTGCAACGACATCGGCGGCGGCTTCGGCAACAAGGTGCCGGTGTACCCCGGCTACGTGTGCGCGATCGCCGGCTCGATCGTCGCCGGCGCGCCGGTCAAGTGGGTCGAGGACCGCACCGGCAACCTCGTCTCGACGGGCTTCGCGCGCGACTACGTGATGCACGCGGAGATGTGCTCCAAGGACGGGAAGATCACCGGCCTGCGGGTCGACGTGATCGCCGACCACGGCGCCTTCGACAGCACCGCGCAGCCGACCAAGTTCCCGGCCGGGTTCTTCCACATCGTGTGCGGCTCGTACGACCTGCAGGCCGCGCACGTGAAGGTCAAGGCCGTCTACACGAACAAGGCGCCGGGCGGCGTCGCCTACCGCTGCTCGTTCCGCATCACCGAGGCCGTCTACCTCGTGGAGCGGATGGTCGACGCGCTCGCGATGGAGATGAAGGTCGACCCGATCGACCTGCGGATGCGCAGCTTCATCAAGCCCGAGCAGTTCCCGTACGAGACCACCACCGGCTGGACGTACGACTCCGGCAGCTACGCCGAGACGATGCGCGTGGCGATGCAGATGGCCGACTACGAGGGCCTGCGCCGCGAGCAGGCGGATAAGCGCGCCCGCGGCGAGTTGATGGGCATCGGCGTGTCGTTCTTCACCGAGGGCGTGGGCGCCGGCCCGCGCAAGCACATGGACATCCTCGGGCTGGCCATGAACGACGGCGCCGACCTGCGCGTGCACCCGTCGGGCAAGGCGGTCGTCAGCCTCAGCGCGCAGACCCAGGGCCAGGGCCACGAGACGACGTTCGCGCAGATCGTGGCCGAGGAGCTCGGCATCCCGCCCGAGGACGTCGAGGTGCGCCACGGCGACACCGACCGCTCGCCGTACGGCCTCGGCACGTACGGCAGCCGGTCGACGCCGGTCTCCGGCGGCGCGGTGGCGGTCGTCTCGCGCAAGGTGCGCGACAAGGCGCGCGCGATCGCGGCCACGATGCTGGAGGCGCGGCCCGAGGACCTCGCGTGGGAGAAGGGCCGCTGGTACGTCAAGGGCGACCCGGAGAAGGGCGCGCTGATCGAGGACATCGCGCGGCGCGCGTATAGCGGCGAGTCGCTGCCGGAGGGCATGGAGGGAGGGCTCGACGCGCAGGTCATCTACGACCCGCCGAACCTCACGTATCCCTACGGCGCCTACATCGCGGTCGTCGACATCGACCCCGACACCGCCGAGGTCAAGGTCCGCCGCTTCATCGCAGTCGACGACTGCGGCGTGCGGATCAACCCGATGATCGTCGAGGGCCAGATCCACGGCGGGCTCGCGGAGGGCGTCGGGATCGCGCTGATGGAGGTCCTCTCGTTCGACGAGGAGGGCAACTGCCTGAACTCGTCGTTCATGGACTACCTGATCCCGACCGCGCTCGAGTGCCCCGACTTCGAGCTCGGCGAGACCGTCACCCCCTGCCCCCACCATCCGCTCGGCGCCAAGGGCGTCGGCGAGTCGCCGAACGTCGGCTCGCCGCCGGCGATCGTCAACGCGGTGATCGACGCGCTGCACGAGACGCACGGCGTCGACCACCTCGACATGCCCTGCACGCCTGCGCGGGTCTGGAGGGCGATGCAGGGACGTCCCGAGCCGCCGCAGTGAGCGACGAGGTCGCCCACCTCGTTCCCGACATCGAGACGCTGGCGCAGCGCCTGGCCTCCGTCGACTACCTCGTCGACGAAGGCCTGGCGACGTCGATGTTCATCAGCCTGCGGCTACCCCAGCCGCTGCTGCTCGAGGGGGCGGCCGGCGTCGGCAAGACCGAGGCGGCGAAGTCGCTGGCCGCGGTGCTGAACACACCGCTGGTCCGCCTGCAGTGCTACGAGGGGATCGACGCGGCGGAGGCGCTCTACGAGTGGAACTACCCGCGCCAGCTGATCAGCATCAGGCTCGCCGACGTGTCCGGCTCGGCCCTGCGCGAGGAGGACCTGTTCGGGCCGGATTACCTGATCCGGCGGCCGCTGCTGCGCGCGCTCGAGCACCCCGGGCCGCGGCCTGCCGTGCTGCTGGTCGACGAGATCGACCGCGCCGACGACGACTTCGAGGCGTTCCTGCTCGAGCTGCTCGCCGACGCCGCCGTGACGATCCCCGAGATCGGCACGATCCGTGCCGCGCACCCGCCGATCATCGTGCTGACCTCGAACCGGACGCGCGACCTGCACGACGCGGTCAAGCGCCGCTGCCTGTACCACTGGATCGAGTATCCGCGGCCCGAGCGAGA
>JBKOYW010000515.1:0-7084 GCA_046744275.1 Actinomycetota bacterium | reverse complement strand
GGGGCGCGCTTTGACCTCGCGGTCCGATAAGAATCGCCCCGACCGCGGCCATGGACGTCCTGATCGCCGACGACGACGCGGGCACACGCCTGCTGGTGAGCTCCGCCGTTGAGCGGTTCGGTCATCGCTGCACGGTCGCCGAGGACGGCGCCGAGGCGTGGCGGCGCTACCAGGAGCAGCTGCCCGAGGTGGTCATCACCGACTGGCAGATGCCAGGCATGGACGGCACCGCGCTGGCCAAGGCGATCCGCAGCCACCGCGCCTCCTCCTACGCGTACGTGATGGTGCTGACCGGCGCCGCCGACGAGGAGGCCGCGCGCGCGGTGATGGAGGCCGGCGCCGACGACGTGCTGCTGAAGCCGCTCGACGTCGCGCAGCTCGAGCGCAAGCTGATTGCCGCCGGGCGCGTCACCGCGCTGCACCGCCGGCTCCACGACGACGCCCGCCACGATGCCGTGACCGGCCTCGGCAACCGGCTTCGGCTGGCCGAGGACCTCGAGGTGCTGTGCGGCCGGGTCGAGCGCTACGGGCACTCGTACTGCGTCGCGCTGTTCGACGTCGACGACTTCAAGGGCTTCAACGACGCCGCCGGCCACCTGGCCGGGGACGGCGTCCTGCGGGCGATCGCGCAGACGCTCCAGCGGCAGGTGCGGACCGGCGACGCGCTCTACCGCTACGGCGGCGAGGAGTTCCTCGTGCTGCTCCCCGAGCAGTCGATCGAGACCGCCGGGCTCGCCGCGGAGCGCCTGCGCGCCGCTGTCGAGGCGCTCGCGCTGCCGCACCCGGCGGGCGGCCCGGTCACGGTCAGCGCCGGCGTGGCCGGGACGGCCGAGGCGGGCTGCCGGCCGGACGAGCTGTTCGAGCACGCCGACCAAGCGCTGTACCGCGCCAACGACGGCGGCCGCAACCGCGTGGAGGTGCACGGGGGCGCAGCCAAGGCCTCGGAGGCGCCGGTGCGGCTGCTGATCGCCGACGACGACCCCGCGTCCCGCCTGCTGCTGTCGGCGATCGTGGGGCGCGAGGCCGGGTTCGAGCTGGTCGGCGAGGCCGAGGACGCGACGCAGGCAATCGAGATGGCCGCGCGCTGGCGACCCGACGTCGTCCTGCTGGACTTCGACATGCCGGGCGGCGGCGGGGTGGCCGCCGCGGTCGGGATCCGCGAGGCCAACCCGACGACCCGCATCGTGGCGGTCAGCGCCGACGACAGCCAGGGCGCCCAGTACGACATGTCGCGAGCCGGCGCGGTCGGCTACGTGGTCAAAGGCGCGCCGGACGAGCAGATCGTCCGCACGATCCGCAGCTCCGCCCGCTGGTGATCAGAGAGCGGTCCTGACCGCCCACAGCTCGGGATAGAAGCGCTTGTCCTGCGTGCTGCGCAGGTACTCGACGCCGCGCGAGCCGCCGGTCCCCGGCCGGTCGCCGATCTCGCGCGCGGCCATCAGCGTGTGGTGGTGCCGCCAGAGCGCGATCTGCTCGTCGTGGTCGACCAGCAGCTCGGCGACCTCGTGGAGCAGTGCGCGGCGCGGGTCGTCGAGGTGGTCGCGGTAGAGGTCGGCCAGATCGCCGGGCAGCTGCGCGGCAAAGACGTCGTACAGCGTCGGGCTGAAGGACTCGATCTCGCGGAACTGCTCCGACTGGAAGCCGGAGGCGGGCGCCAGCGGGTCGCGGAACTCCATGAATCCCTCCGGTCCCATCGTCTCCAGCACGTCGAGGTGGTCGAGCAGGAGCCGCTCGATCGCCACCGTGCGCTTGAGCGGGCGGATCGCCCCCTGGGGGCGGCGCGCGGACAGCTCCGCGTGTGCCTTCCGCAGCTCGTGCAGGATCAGCTTGAACCACAGCTCGTAGGACTGGTGGACGATGATGAACAGCAGCTCGTCGTGCGCCTCGGGGGTGAGCGGCTCCTGGAGGCGCAGGAGGTCGTCGATCCGCAGGTAGCCGGCGTACTCGGTCCCCTCCTGGGGCGCGTCGTCCGGCGCGTCGAGCGCGCGGTTAACGAGCGCGTCGGCGGCGGCGTTCTCCGCGCGCGGGACCGAGCGCACCGACCAGCGCTCGAAGCCCTCCAGCGCGCGCATCGCCTGCTCGTGCAGCGCCGCCATGTCCGGATTCTTGACCTTGTACTCGCCGTTGACCTGCTTGGCGACCAGCTCGGAGTCGTTGACGACCTCGACCTCGGCGGCGCCCCGCTCGCGCGCGCGCTCGAGCCCGAGCAGCAGGCCGCGGTACTCGGCGACGTTGTTGGTGGCGCGGCCGAGGGTTACCGATGCCTCGTCGAGCACCTCGCCGTCAGGGGTGGACACGACCGCCGCCGCGGCGGCCGGCCCGGGGTTGCCACGGGAGCCGCCGTCCACGTGGACGACGAGCTTCACTACGCCGCTGAGAGCGGCGGGAAGTCGCCTGTCACTCGAGGACGCCGCCGGTCGCGCACTTCGCGCTGACCTCCGCCGGCCGAGGCGTCGCGGCGCTCGGACTTGCGCCGGTCCACGATCACTTCGACGTTGGGATCGTCCTCGTAGTACGCCGAGAGCTTCGGGTACAGCTCGTCGGCCAGTGGCTCGGGTACGACGCAGTAGATCACGGAACTCAAGCTAACAAAGCGATCGTCGCGAGGGCATCGGTCATGTGTTTATGCAAGGTGCAGCCCGCCTCTCTCGTCCGCTGCCGCATTGACCTCCTGCTCCTCGGGCGACAGCTCGGACAGCTCGTCGCCCTGGGCGTCGCGCCGGACGCCCCCCGCCTCGTCTGACAGGTCGACCTCGAAGCGGTACCAACTCAGCTCCCACATCACGGTGATCGAGACGACGCTCGGCCGGTCCGTCCGCGGGCGGATGGAGACGGCGGGAGCGCCCAGCGAGCGGGCCACGCCGCCGACCGTGCGCGTGTGGTCGGACGCGTTGAAGATCTCGAGCGCCCGCTGCATCTTCAGGTCGGCATTCGTCGGGACGGCGCGGACGTGGCGGGGGCGGCGCGGCTGCTCCGGCTGCACGTCATCGTGCAGTCCGGGCTCCTCCCCGGCCGCCGCCGGCTGCTCATCCTGCACCTCGCGGGCGCGCTCGCGCCGGGCTCGCAGGCGCTCGCGCAGCGACCGCCCGCGCCCGTCGTGCCGCGTATGCCGCAGCGCCAGCTCGTCGCCGCCCGACTCCCGGATCCAGCCCTCGTGCTGCGCCCGCGCCGTGCACAGGTCGCACACCTCGCGCCGCGAGCCGCCGGCCAGGAAGGTCTCGGCATGCTCGCCGCGCAGCAGCGTGCGCCCGCAGATGTCGCAGGCGATGTCCGTCTGGTTGGTCCGTATGTCCCTGGTACGGGCCACTTGCGCAGCCAGGTTAGCTACGCGCGGACCTCTTCCTCCTCCTGGGCCTTTTCGACCACCTTCTGGGCGAGGTGGGCCGGGACCTCCTCGTAGCGCAGGAACTCCATCGTGTACTCGCCCTGACCGCCGGTCAGCGAGCGCAGGTCGGGCGCGTAGGTGAGGATCTCCGCCATCGGGACCTCGGCCTTGACCTCGGTCATGCCTCCCACCGTGTCGGTGCCCAGCGGGCGCCCGCGGCGCGAGGACAGGTCGCCCATCACGTCGCCGACCGACTCGTCGGGCACGCTCGCGGTCAGGAGCATGATCGGCTCCAGCAGCACCGCGCCGGCCTGCTCGAGCGCCTGCTTCATGGCCAGCGAGCCGGCGAGCTTGAACGCCATCTCGGACGAGTCGACCGAGTGGTACGAGCCGTCGAACAGCTTCACGCGCACGCCCTTGACCGGGTAGCCGGCCACGGTGCCGGTCGACATCGCGTCGAGCACGCCCTTCTCGACCGCCGGGATGAAGCCCTGCGGGATCACGCCGCCCTTGATCGCGTTGACGAACTCGAAGTCGCCGTCCGCGAGCGGCTCGATCTCGATGTGGCAGTCGCCGAACTGGCCTCGCCCGCCGGTCTGCTTCTTGTGCCGGCCATGGGCCTTGGCGCCGGTGCGGATCGTCTCCTGGTAGGGCACCCGCGGCGGCTTCAGCGTCACCTCGGCGCCGAAGCGGGCGCGCATGCGCTCGACGATCACCTCGACGTGGATCTGCGACAGCCCGGCCACGATCTGCTCGCCGGTCTGCATGTCGCGATGCAGGTCGATCGTCGGGTCCTCCTCCTGGAGGCGGCGAAGCGCGGTGAAGACCTTGTCCTCGTCGCCTTTGGAGGCGGGCTCCATCGCGAACGCCATGACCGGCGCGGGCAGCGTGATCGAGGGCATCTGGAGCGGCTCGTCGCGCTCGGCCAGCCAGTCGCCAGCGTGCGTCTCCTTGAGCTTGGCAACGGCGCCGATGTCGCCCGGCCCGAACGCCTCGGTCTGCTTGAAGTCCTTGCCCTGCGGCACGAGCAGCTGCCCGATGCGCTCCTTGTGATGCGTGCGCGTGTTGAGCACCTGCGTGTCGTGGGTCATCTTGCCCTGGTAGACGCGGAAGAGGTTGATGCGGCCCGCGTACGGGTCGGCGCGCGTCTTGAAGACGTAGGCGAACATCTCGCCCTTCTCGTCCGGCTCGAGCGTCATGTTCTCGAGCTCCAGGCCGCCGTGCTGGACCGGGGAGGGCAGGTCGTCGACGATCGCGTCGAGCAGGCGGTTGGAGCCGAGCTGGCTCGTGGCCACGCCGCAGGTGACCGGGAAGATGTGACCGTGGTCGGTGCCGTCCTCGAGCGCGGTGACGATCTCATCGTGCGAGATCTCCTCGCCCTCCAGGTAGCGCTCCAAGAGCGCCTCGGAGTTCTCCGCGACCTCGTCCATCAGCTTCTCGCGGTACTCCTGCGCGAGGTCGGCGAGGTCGTCCGGGATCGGGATCTCGGTGCAGCTCCCGTCCGCGTACTCGTAGGCCTTCATGTCGACGAGGTCGATGACGCCGCGCGTGTCGTGCTCGGAGCCGATCGGGATCTCGGTCGCCACCACGTGCGGCCCGAAGGCGTCCTTGAGGGCGTCGAGCGTCCGGAAGAAGTCGGCGCGCTCGCGGTCGAGCATGTTCACGTAGACCAGGCGCGCGACGCCGAGCTCCTGCGCGCGCTGCCACAGCCGCTGGGTGCCGACCTCGACGCCGAGCACGCCGTTGACCACGAACACTGCCGACTCGCAGACCCGCAGGGCGCCCAGCGCGTCGGCGATGAAGGACGGCTCGCCCGGCGTGTCGATGAGGTTGACCTTCACGTCCCGCCACTCGAACGACGCGAGCGAGGCGGAGATCGACATCCCGCGCGCCTTCTCGTCGTCGTCGGAGTCCGAGATCGTCGTGCCGTCGGCCACCGAGCCGAGCCGGGTCGTCGCGCCGGCCTCGTGCAAGAGGGCCTCGTGCAGCGACGTCTTCCCGCTCCCCCGGTGGCCGACTAGAGCCACGTTGCGAATCCTGTCTGCGGCCTGCATGTGACCTGCTCCTCCCGTCCTCGTGGGGAGGCGCAGGCTAGCGCTAGTCGCGCAGGTTGTCGCCCTGCAACCGCGACTTGAGCCGCAGGACCGCCTTCGTGTGCAGCTGGGAGATGCGCGACTCGGTCACGCCGAGCACCTCGCCGATCTCTCGCAGCGTCAGGTTCTCGTAGTAGTAGAGGGCGATCACGAGCTTCTCGCGCTCGGGCAGCGCGGAGATCGCGTCGGCCAGGCGGTCCTTGAGCTCGGACGCGTCGAGCAGCTGCTGCGGGTCGGGCGCGTCGGGGTCCTGGAGCGTGTCGAGCAGCGACACCTGGTCGCCGGAGGCGTCGGACACCGCCCACAGCTCGTCGAGCGCGACGACCGTGGAGTTCGAGATCTTGACCAGCGCCTCCTGGAACTCCTCGACGTCCATGCCCAGCTCGCGGGCCATCTCCTCGTCGGTCGGCGTCCGGTGCATCCGGTGCTCGAGCTTCGCGTGGACGCGCTCGATCTCGCGCGCCCGGGCGCGGACCGACCGCGGGACCCAGTCGAGCGCGCGCAGCTCGTCGATGATCGCGCCCTTGATGCGGGTGATCGCATAGGTCTCGAACTTGATCTCACGCTCGACGTCGAAGCGCTCGATCGCGTTGATCAGGCCGATCAGGCCATAGGAGATGAGGTCGGACTCCTCGACGTGCGCGGGCAGGCCCGACGACATCCGCCCCGCCACGTACTTGACGAGCGGCGAATAGGCGACGACGAGCTTCTCCCTCGCGGGCTCGGACCCCTCTTCCTTGTACCGCCGCCAGAGGTCTTTGAGCTCGAGTGCTTTGACGTTGGTGTCCAGAGCCTGCTCCCTTTAGGCCCGCGGATGGCTGCGTAGATACGCGGCACGCAAGCGAGCGGACTCTACCCGAGTGTAGACCTGCGTCGTCGATATGGAGCTGTGCCCGAGGAGCTCCTGGATGGCTCTCAGGTCGGCGCCACCCTCCAGCAGATGGGTCGCGAACGAGTGCCGCAGGGCGTGCGGATGGACCGCTCCCTGGCTGGCGGCGTGGCGCGCCCACACCCGCAGGCGCCGCCGGATGTCGGACGTCGAGAGGCGGCGTCCGGACTTGGAGAGGAACAGCGCCGGGTCACCGGTTGCGCCCGCCAGGGCGGTCCGGCCGCGGTCCAGATAGCGGGCGAGTGCGGCGAGCGCGGGCTCGCCGGCGGGCACGAACCGCGTCTTGCCGCCCTTGCCCTCGACCCGCACCTGCTCGGCGTCGAAGTCGACCGAGCCGTCGTCGAGGTTGACCAGCTCCTCGGCCCGCAGCCCGCATGCGTAGGCGAGCTCGAACAGCGCCCGGTCGCGCAGCTCGAGCGGCGTGGTGGCCGGGATCCGGTCGAGGAGCGCCGCGATGTCGACGGGCTTGAGCGTGCGGGGCAGCGTCTGCGGGAGCTTGGGAGCGGGCAGCAGGTCGGCCGGGTTGGCGGCCATGTCGCCGTGCTCCACCAGCGAGCGGAAGAACGCGCGCGTGGACGCCAGCTTGCGCGCGAGCGTGCGCGGCGCCGCGCCGCGGTCCGAGAGGCGGGCCGCGTAGCCGCGCAGAACGCGGTAGCTGATCGCCGACGGCTCCAGGCCCTGGGCCGCGGCCCAGGTGGCGAGCTCGCCGACGTCGCCGCCGTAGGCGCGGCGCGTGCGGTCGGACATGCCGCGGCGCTGGAGGTCGCGATCGAAGCG
>JBKOYW010000276.1:0-7780 GCA_046744275.1 Actinomycetota bacterium | reverse complement strand
GGTCCATGCCGACCTGCGCGACGCGGTGCCCTGGCCGCGGCCGTGGCACGGCACGGGTCCCGCCGGCTGGACGCCGTTCATGCGCCAGTACTGGCGCCCGCTCGTGCTGCGCGCCCGTGCAGAGGGGTTCGTCGATCTCGGCGAGCGGTGGTCGCTGGAGGGCGCGACCGCCTACGCCGAGCGCAACTGGGGCGCCGGCTTCCCTCCCGTGTGGTGGTGGGGCGAGGCGCACGACTTCGACGGCGACCCGGTCACCGTCGCGTTCGCCGGCGGGCCTGCGCTCGGGCCGCTGCACGCGACCGCGGTGGTCGTCTGGGTGGGTGGGCGGCTGGTGCGCCTCGGCGAGCCGCTGCTGGCGGGCGTGCACGCCGACATCGCCCCCGGCCGCTGGGTCCTGCGCGGCCGCTCCCTGCGGCACCGGGTCGAGGTCGAGGCCGCGGGCGAGCCCGGCGCCGAGCACGTGCTCGACGTGCCGGTCCCGGCCGAGCGGCGCGTGGTGCCATGGTCGCACCAGCACCTGGCGGGGCGGCTGCGCGTGCGGGTCGAGCGGCGCGGGCGCCTCGCCTACGAGGGCGAGAGCGCGCTCGCCGGGCTCGAGCTCGGGCGGGCTCCCGCTTCGTAGCCTTCTCACAATGGACCAGGACATGCTCGACATGATCGACCGAGCGCTGGCCGAGGACGTCGGCGACGGCGACGCGACGACCGAGGCGACGGTGGACGAGGGCGCCCGAGCGCGGGCGCTCATCATCCAGAAGGCGGACGGCGTGATCTCGGGGCTGGTGGTCGCGGAGGAGGTGTTCCGGCGGCTCGACCCCGACGCGGTGATCGAGCGGCTCGGGCCGGAGGGCGAATGGCGTGAGGCCGGCTCGCCGGTGCTGCGGGTCGAGGGGTCGGCGCGGGCGCTGCTGACCGCCGAGCGGACGGCGCTCAACTTCCTCGGCCGCCTATCGGGGATCGCGACCGCGACCGCGAGGGTCGTGCGGGCCGTGGATGAGGCGGGCGGCTCCGCGAGGATCCTCGACACGCGCAAGACGACGCCCGGGCTACGGCGGCTCGAGAAGCAGGCGGTGGCGGACGGCGGCGGCGTCAACCACCGCGCCGGGCTCTACGACGCGATCCTGATCAAGGAGAACCACGCGGCGGCTGCGGGCGGCGTGGGCGAGGCGGTCCGCCGCGCCCGCGCGGCGCGGCCCGACCTGCCGCTCGCCGTCGAGGTCCGCGACGCCGCGGAGATCGACGCCGCGCTCGACGCGGGCGCGCCGCGGCTCCTGCTCGACAACATGACGCCGGACCAGATCCGGGACGCGGTCGCGCAGGTGGGCGGCCGGGCGGAGCTCGAGGCGTCCGGCGGAGTGAACGCGGACACAGTTTTGGTCTATGCGACCATTGAGGGGCTACACTACGTCTCGATGGGCGCACTCACCCATTCCGCGCCCGGGCTCGATCTCTCCCTGGCCCTGGAGGCCCTCCCCCGGACATGACCCTGCTCTCGCTCGACAACATCCCCGCCCTGCAGTCGGAGGTGCGCGCGCTGGCCGCCGAGCGCGGCGCCGTGATCCTCGCCCACAACTACCAGCTGCCCGAGGTCCAGGACGTCGCTGACTTCGTCGGCGACTCGCTGGGACTCTCGCAGCAGGCGGCGAAGACGGACGCCGAGGTGATCGCCTTCTGCGGCGTGCACTTCATGGCGGAGACCGCCTCGATCCTCTCGCCCGAGAAGACCGTGCTGCTGCCCGACCCGGACGCGGGTTGCTCGCTCGCCGACTCGATCACCGCCCCCCAGCTGCGCGCTTGGAAGGCCCAGCACCCGGGCGCGGTGGTGGTCATGTACGTCAACACGACCGCCGAGGTGAAGGCGGAGACCGACTACTGCGTGACGTCGTCGAACGCCGTCCAGGTGGTCGAGCACATCTACCGCGAGCACGGCGACGACACCGAGATCCTGTTCGGGCCGGACATGTTCCTCGGCGCCTATGTCGAGAAGGTCACCGGCCGCCCGATGCGGGTGTGGGACGGGGAGTGCCACGTCCACGCCGGGATCCGGCCCGCCGACATCCGCGAGATGCGCGAGAGCCATCCGGACGCGGACTTCCTGATCCACCCCGAGTGCGGCTGCTCGACCTCGGTGATGGAGTACGTCGCCGCGGGCGACGTCGATCCGGACGGCGTGCATATGCTCTCCACCGGCGGCATGCTCGGCTACGCGCAGACCGCTCCGGCGGGCACGACGGCGATCGTCGCGACCGAGACCGGGATGCTGCACCCGCTGCGCGAGGCGCGGCCCGACGTCGACTTCGTGGCCGCCAACGAGGCGGCGAGCTGCCGCTTCATGAAGATGATCACGCTGCCGAAGCTCCGCGACGCGTTGCGCGAGCTGGCGCCGGTCGTGAAGGTGCCGGAGGAGATCGCCGAGCGCGCCCGGCTGCCGATCGAGCGCATGGTGGCGATCGGCTGAAGCCTGCTCGAGGGGCGGCCCCCACAGCCGCCCTCTCGAACTGTTCCCCGGTCCTTCGGCTTCAGGAGCTCGAGCTCGCTCCAGACGGCCTCGCCGTCGCCACCAGCGCGTGCTGCAGCGCGTAGCCGGCGCGCGCCTCCGGAAGGATCCGCCGGCATGCGCGCAGCAGCGGCCGCCGGTAGCACGGAAGCGGGGCCTGCGTTACGCCGGCTCGGGCAACAGCTCGAGCCCGCGCTCGGCGGCCTCGCGCACGACCGCCAGCTGCTCCCGCTTGCGCTCGAACTCCGCCGACGTGTAGCAGTGTACGTCTGCGGGGCCGCCCATCTCGTAGGCATCCCACAGGCTGCCGCACACGTAGACGCGCTCGAGCCACGGCACGCCGTCGAAGAACTCCGAGACCAGCACGACCACGAACTCGGGGCCGCGCTCACGCTGCGGCCCGGCGCCACGCAGGTCCGCGACGCGGGCGCCGCCCAGCAGCGCCCGCTGGACCGGCCAGCGGTCAGCGACCCGCTGGACGTAGCGCTCGAGCTCGCGATGGTTGAGCTCAGGCAAAGTCACTCGTGCTCGGATCGTGGCAATCCGGCGCGCGCCGGTCAAGCGGGCAAGCGAGCCCTAGGGTCCGTCCAAGAACCCCGCCGCGCCCGGGGCGGATCTTCTTGGACGGACCCTAACCAGCGAAGTCGTCCGTCTCGTGCGGCCCGACGCACGCCACCGACGCGGCCTCGGACACCCCGCGGGCGACCTCCG
Organism: Actinomycetota bacterium; assembly: GCA_046744275.1. Lineage (GTDB taxonomy): Bacteria > Actinomycetota > Thermoleophilia > Solirubrobacterales > Solirubrobacteraceae > DASSUW01. The sequence goes on along the minus strand of JBKOYW010000276.1, from coordinate 4,575 downwards.
CGACCTCGTCGAAGGTGGTGCGGTCGAGCGCGGCGATCGCCTCGTCGGGATCGATGTCCTGCCCGAACACGATCGACTGCGTCGCCGCGTAGCGCGCCACCGCGTTCGTGTTCTCGAACGCCAGCACCCGCCGGCCCGCCGCGTACGCGCGGGCGCGCTCGAACTCCGCCTCGTTCGGACCCTCCGTGCGCAGCTCGTCGACGATCTCGCGCATCCGCGTGTAGGCCTCGACGCACTTGCCCGACTCCAGGCCCGCCGACAGCTGCAGGATCGGCACGTCCGCGAACGCGTGGTCAACCGAGTAGACGGAGTACGCGAGGCCGCGCTGCTCGCGGATCTCGTCGAACAGCCGCGAGCCCATCGAGCCGCCCAGCAGCGTCGAGTAGATGCCGAGCGCGGCGCGGGCCTCCGGGTCGCGCGGGTCGATCGACGGCCGGTAGGAGATGCGCAGGTGCGACTGGTTGGAGTCGCGCGGCTCGACCAGCGTCTGCGGCGTGAACGGCGGCGCCGGCTCGGTGCTGCCGTCGGGCGAGATCGACGGGAAGCGGCCGAATGCCTCGGCGAGCTCCGAGTCGTCGGGCAGGTCGGCCAGGTTGCCGACCAGGAACGCCCCGCCACGCGAGCCGGCCCACTGGCGCGACCGGAAGGCCACGATTGCCTCGCGCGTGAACGTGCGCAGGTGATCCTCCGGGCCCAGCACCGGGCGGCCCAGCGGATGGTCGCCGAACGCGGCGCGGTCGATCAGGTGCTCGGCCAGGACCGACGGCTGATCGTGGGCACGCGCGATCTCCTGGATCACGACGCCACGCTCGCGGTCGAGCTCCTCGGCGTCGATCTTCGGCCGGCCCACGAAGTCGGTCAGCAGGTCGATCGCGTCGCCCACCACCTCGGCGCGACAGGTGATGTGGAAGGCCACGAGGTCGTGCGACGTGTAGGCGTTGAGCACCGCGCCCATCCGCTCCGCCGTCTCGTTGACCTTGCGGTAGTCGTCGTACTTCTGGCCGCCCTTGAACACCAGGTGCTCGAGGAAGTGGGCCATCCCGTTCTCCTCGGCCCGCTCGGTGCGTGCGCCGGCGTCGAACGCCACCAGCAGGGTGGTCGCCCGCGTGCCCTCGATCTCGACCCGGTGGATCGGGAGGCCGGACGGGAGAGTCGACGATTCGATTCGCGCCATATACCTATCTAACCAACGTGGCGGCGCGGGACTGTCCGCGCCGCTCCAGGAACAGGCCGTGATCGCGGTTCACGAGCACCGCGTTGCCCCGTGTGTCCTGGATGCGAACCCGCGCGCTGTCGTCTGCCATCGTCGCTCCCTGCTGCAATGTCGGTTTCAGGAAGGGGCGCGCCCCTGGCGCACGAATTACCCTCCTCGGACGCGATGGCAGCAACAGAACGACATGTCAGGCGCCGCAGCGAGCGGCCCACGCCGGTCGAAGTCCCCGCTCCCAGGCCCGCCGTGCCGGGCGCGGTGATCGACTTCGACAACGTCTCCAAGCGCTATCCGAGCGGCGACACCGGGCTCGAGAACGTCTCGTTCGCGATCTATCCAGGCGAGTTCGTGTTCCTGGTCGGCGCCTCCGGCTCGGGCAAGTCGACCACGATGCGGCTGCTGATCAAGGAGACCGAGCCGACGGGCGGCACGATCCACGTCGCCGGGCGGGACCTGGCGAAGATCCCGCGGCGCCGGGTGCCGTACTACCGCCGCAACGTCGGCATGGTGTTCCAGGACTACAAGCTGCTGCCGAACCGGACCGTCTACGAGAACGTCGCCTACGCGCTCCAGGTCACTGGCGGCAGCCGCCGCGACATCCGCGACAAGGTCCCCGACATCCTGCGGCTGACGGGCCTGTCGCTCAAGCTGCACAGCCATCCCGACCAGCTCTCGGGCGGCGAGCAGCAGCGCGTCTCGGTCGCGCGCGCGTTCGTCAATCACCCGCCGCTGCTGCTCGCGGACGAGCCGACCGGCAACCTCGACCCCGAGACCTCGATCGGGATCATGCAGCTCCTGTACCGGATCAACCGGACCGGCACGACGGTCGTGGTCGCCACCCACGACGTCGAGATGGTCGACAAGATGCGCCGCCGCGTGATCGAGCTCTCGCACGGCCGCGTGGTGCGCGACGAGCAGGCCGGCGCCTACACGGCGCGCGAGACCACCGGCGAGTTCGCGATCCGCATGCGTGAGGACGAGGAATGAAGATCGGTTTCTTCCTCCGCGAGGCGCTGCGCGCGTTGAAGCGCAACGCGGTCCCGTCGTTCGCTGCGATGGCGACGGTGCTGGTGACGGTGCTGATCCTCGGCGTCTTCATCCCCGTGGTGCAGGCGACGACCGGCGCCGCCAACGAGGTGCGCGGCCGCGTGATCGCCAACGTCTACCTCGTGCGCGACGCCGACGAGAAGGACGTCGCGCGCGTGCGCAGCCTGCTGGAGAACGACATACCGCACGTCGCCCGCGTGGAGTTCGTCTCCAAGGAGCAGGCGTACGAGGAGCAGCGCCGCAAGAACCCCGAGTACTACGGCGAGCTCGGCGACTTCAACCCGCTCCCGCACACGTTCCGCATCACCCCGGACGATCCGGACAACATCACGAAGGTCCGCAACGCGCTGTCGCCGGTGGGGCCGGGCGGCGAGCGCACGGTGACCGACGGCGCGATCGACGAGGTCACCAACCGCGAGGAGGACACGAACAAGATCCTCTCCGTCACGCGCGCGGTGAAGCTCACGACGGCACTGCTGGCCGGTCTGCTGATGATCGCCTCGGTGCTGCTGATCGCCAACACGATCCGGCTGTCGCTGTTCGCGCGGCGGCGCGAGGTCGAGGTGATGAAGCTCGTCGGCGCGACCGACTGGTTCATCCGCTGGCCGTTCGTGATGGAGGGCATGCTGGTCGGCGCGCTCGGGGGCCTGCTGGCCGTACTCGTCCTCGCGGTCTTCAAGATCGCGGTCGTCGATCCGCTGGCCGCGGAGTACGCGCTGATCGCCGCGCCGGAGACCATGAGCTTCCCGCTGCTCGTCGCGCTGTTGCTGGGCGCGGCCATCGCCGTGTCCGCCGCAGGCTCGGGCCTGTCGCTGCGCCGCTTCCTGCGCGTCTGAGCGCTCAGCCCGGATCGGTGGATTCGGGCTTATTCCGTGCTGACGCGGTCGCGGTACCGTGGTGCCGGTTCATGCGCCGCTCCCGACGCCCGTATCTGCCCCTGCTCCTCCTCCTCCTGCCACTGGTGCTGGTCGCCGGCATCTGGCTCGGCGGCCACCCTGACTCGCTCCCCGAGCCGGTCCGCAACGCGCTCGTCGAGGACACCGACGGGCGGGTGTACGAGGAGGCGATCGACACCCTGGAGCGCGACTACTACCGCGAGGTCGATCGCAAGGAGCTGCTCGACCAGTCGCTCGAGCGCGCCGTCGGCTCGCTCGACGACCGCTTCTCGCACTACTTCGCGCCGCGCGACTTCAACGACTTCCAGGAGGCGACCGAGGGTCGCTTCGAGGGCGTCGGCATGACCGTCGAGGAGATCAAGCGCGGCCTGCGCGTGCTGACCGTCTACGAGGGCTCGCCGGCCGACAAGGGCGGCCTGAAGCCCGGCGACGTCATCACCCACGTCGACGGCCGCTCGATCGCGGGCTCGAGCTCCGAGGAGTCGACCACCCGGATCAAGGGCCCGGCCGGCACGCCGGTGCGGCTGACCGTGCGCTCGAAGGGCGAGACGCGCGAGCTCACGCTGCGGCGCGCCGAGGTCGAGATCCCCGTCGTCAAGGCGGAGATGCGGCGCGAGGGCGGCCACAAGATCGCCCACGTCCGCCTCGCGGGCTTCACCTCCGGCGCCCACGGCGAGGTCGGCGACGCGGTCAAGCGGCTCCTGAAGGAGGGCGCCGATGGCGTCGTGCTGGACCTGCGCGACAACGGCGGCGGCCTGCTCAACGAGGCCGTGATGGTGTCCTCGATCTTCATACCCGACGGCAAGATCGTCACCACCAAGGGCCGCTCGCGGCCGACGCAGGTCTACGAGGCCACCGGCGGCGCGATCGACACCGACGTACCGGTGGTCGTGCTCGTCAACGACCGCAGCGCGTCGGCGTCCGAGATCGTCACCGGCGCGCTGCAGGACCGCGACCGGGCGACCGTCGTCGGCACGCGCACGTTCGGCAAGGGCGTCTTCCAGGAGATCGAGCCGCTGCCGAACGGCGGCGCGCTCGACATCACGGTCGGCGAGTACTTCCTGCCCAGCGGGCGCAACCTCGGCGGCGGCGGCGTCGAGCGCGGCGCCGGGGTGACGCCGGACATCAAGGCCAAGGACAACCCCAAGACGCCGCGCGACGAAGCGCTGCTGGCCGCGCTGCGCGAGGCGGCGTGAAGCATCGCGCCGCGCGCGCCCCGGAGCGCGTGCCGGCCGGACCCGTCGTCGGCGTGCTGGCCAAGCACGGCCGGTTCTGGACGGTCGACCCGTTCTTCGCGCGCGGCCGGCGCGTCAACGTCGACCGCCCGCGCAACGCGCGCGCCGGGGACCTCGTGCTGGCGGCGCCGCTCGGCCGCGGCGCGGGCCACGGGCGCATCCTGCGGCGGATCGGGCGGCCCGACAC
>JBKOYW010000146.1:0-3235 GCA_046744275.1 Actinomycetota bacterium | reverse complement strand
GAGGAACTCGAGCACCTCGGGCGGGATCGGGGCCGCGCCGGTCAGCGCCAGCTCCAGGCGGCCGCCGAACAGCTCGCGGACCTTGGACAGGACGAGCCGGTCGGCGAGCGAATACTGCGCCTTCAGCGCCGCCGAGGCCGTGCCCTTGCGCATCGCCGGGCGTGCCTTGCGGCCGGTCGCGATGGCCCACGAGAACAGCCGCCGCTTGACCGCGCTTCCCTCCTCGCCGCGCGCCAGCACGCGCGCGTGGATCTTCTCGAACACGCGGGGCACCGATGGGAAGTGGGTCGGCCTCGCGGCCCCGACGTCCTCGACTAGCTTGCGGGAGTCGCCGCTCCAGAAGGCGAGCGTGGCGCCGATCTGGAACGAGACCATCTGCACCACGCGCGCGAGCGCGTGGGCGAGCGGGAGGAACATGAACAGCGTGGCGGGCGCCCGGAGGTCGATCTGCTCCACGTACGCCTCGCCGGTGAACAGCACGTTGCGGTGGGTGAGCATGCAGCCCTTCGGCGGGCCGGTGGTGCCCGACGTGTAGACGATCGTGGCGACGTCGTCGGGGCCGACCGCGTCGAGGCGCCGCTGGAGCTCGGCCTCCTCGACCTCGCCGGCGCGCGCTCGCAGGTCGTCGACGGTCGGCGTGCGACCGGTCGGCTCCATGCTCACGATGTGCTCGAGCCCGGGCAGCTCGCCGCGCACCGACTCGATCTTCTCGAGCTGCGCGGTGTTCTCCACGACGATCGCGCGGGCACCCGAGTGGTCGACCACGTACCGGCACTCCTCGGGCGAGTTGGTGTGGTACACGGGGACGACGACGAGGCCCGCGGCCAGCAGCGCGGCGTCCGCCAGCGTCCACTCCGGCCGCGTCTCGCCGAGCAGCGCCACAGGATCGCCGGGCTCGAGCCCCAGCGCCGCGAGCCCGCGCGCGAGCTCCCGCACCGCGGTGCCGACCTCCGCATACGACCACTCGTGCCACGTGCCATCGCGCGGGAAGCGGATCGCGGCGCCGCTGTTTCGCTCCGTCGAGTCCAGCACCATCCGGCCGAGTGAGTTCTCGCTCATGGGCGCGATGCTGCCATAGCCTTCGCCGCGGCGGGGTCCCGAACGACGTGGAGGAAGCCAGGATGAAGATGCGCGCGGCGGTGCTGGAGGAGTTCGGCGAGCCGCTGGTGGTCCAGGAGGTGGACCTGGCGGACCCGAAGCCCGGCGAGGTGCTGGTCCGGCTCGTCGCGTGCGGCGTCTGCCACACCGATCTCTACACGGCATCCGGCGCCGATCCGTCCGGCTACGCGCCGGCTGTGCTCGGCCACGAGGGCGCGGGCGTGGTTGAGAAGGTGGGGGAGGGCGTTCGGTCGGTCTCCGAGGGCGATCACGTCGTCACGCTCTTCTCGCCGCAATGCGGCGAGTGCGAGCACTGCCGCTCGCCCCGGACGAACCAGTGCCTGGCGATCCGCGAGCAGCAAAACAAGGGCTACCTGCCGGATGGCACGACCCGGCTCTCGCGCGGCCGCCGCGTCTGCGGCTCATCGTTCGGCGGCGTCAAGGGCCGCGAGCAGGTGCCCCAGCTCGTGCAGCGCTAGCTCGACGGCGACATCGACGTCGACCCGTTCGTCTCGCACAAGCTGACGCTCGACGACGTCAACCGCGGCTTCGAGCTGATGCACGCCCAGGACGGGATCCGGAGCGTGATCGACTACTAGCTCTTGGCGGCCGCCTTGCCGCCCTTGCGGCCGGCGGCGGCCTTCTGGGCCTTCGTGCCGCCCTGGCTCTTGGTGTCGCGCTTCTTGCCGGAGCCGGACGCCTTGCCGCCCTTGCTCGACGAGTTCGGGTCGTTGGCGATCGCGGCCGCGCGCGACTTGCTCATGCCCTTCTTGCGCAGGCCTTCGTACTGCTTGTCGTCTTTGATGGATGAACCGTGATCTTTCGCCATAGGTCTGGTCTACCCAAACGCCGGACGGCTCATCCGTGGCCAGAGGGACGAACTTCGGGCATGAAGGGAGGCGGGCGCCTCAGAGCGGCCGCTCGGACACGTGCGCGGGGACGGGCTCGAGGTCGTTGACGAAGCCCGGCGTGGCCTCGACGCGGTCGAGCCAGGCTGCGACGTGCTCGAACTCGCGCGGGTCGGCTCCCGCGTCGGCGCCGCAGTGGCCGTACCCGTAGACGGCGATGTCGGCGACCGTGAACGTGTCCCCGGTCAGGAACGGGCGGCCGTCCGAGAGGCCGCGGTCGAGCGCGGCGAGCGCGTCGCGGCCCCGCTGGAGGCGGTTCGCGAAGACCTCCGGCATCGTGACGTCGCGACCCGCCAGCTTGATGAAGCGCGCCGTCGCCAGATCGGCCTCGATCCGGTTCTGCTCGAAGAACATCCACTGATGCACGCGGGCGCGCTCGATCCCGCCGGCCGGCAGCAGCGGCGTCCCCTCGGCGAGGTAGAGCAGGATCGCGCCGGACTCGGGGACCATCTCCCCGTCGTCGGTCTCGAGCACCGGGATGCGGCCGTCCGGATTGCGACCGAAGTGCTCGGCGGTGCGGGTCTCGCCGCGGAAGAGGTCGACGGAGACCGACTCGTACGGCAGCTCGAGCTGCCGGAGGACCAGGCGGCACTTCAGGCAGTTGCCCGAGGAGGCGTGCTCGTACAGCTTCATGGCCGCCGCACGATACGGCAGCCCTCGGGGTTCGAATCTCAGCGGCCGCGCAGCTCGAAGTGCATCGGGTCGGGACGGGTCGGCCAGTCGCCGCCCCACGTGAAGCCGTGGCGCTCCATCGTCCGCACGAGCCGCGGGTCCTGGTGCGAGCGGCCCATGAACGGGTTGGCGGACGCGTTGAGATCGATCGCGACGCCCCACGCGTGCAGCGAGAGCTGGCCGCGCGGCTGGATCCGCCGCGGCGCGTAGCAACCCGCGTAGTCGCCGGGGTTCACGAGCCGCGCCAGACCGCGGCGCGCGAGCTCGCCGAGCGCCGCTCGCAGCGGGCCGATCATCGCGCGGTGGCACGTGACCGAGCCGAGGATCGGCACCGACCGCGTGACGATGTGGCGGCGCACGAACGCCGGGTCGACGCGGATCCAGTCGTCGCCGTAGGGCAGCCCGACCGCCGGCTCGCCGTAGCGCACCTTCAACTGCGCGGGCCGCGCCGGCCCGACCGGCCCGGCGCCGCCCACGATCCGCGCCGCGGCGCCGCGCTCGGTCCGCCGGATCAGCTCGCGCGGCGGGACCGGCTCGCGAAGCGAGACGATCACGGT
>JBKOYW010000049.1:0-8336 GCA_046744275.1 Actinomycetota bacterium | reverse complement strand
GACCTCGGCACGTGGGCCGCGAGGCAGGCGTGGGGCGAGGCGCTGGCCGCGTAGGCCGTCACCGTCGAGTGCGCAGAACCGCGCGCACGACGACCCGCGCGGGTCGCACCGGCGCGGCGAGCGACAGGAAGTCGCGCGCCGCGGCGGCGTGGCCGCAGAAGGGGCAGCCGAGCTCGCTCGCGGGCGTCACGCCGCCGCCCGCGAGAGCGACCGGCGCGTCGCACAGCGGGCATGCCAGGGTGCCGGCCGCGACCCGCTGCGACCGCGTCCGGCGCTCCTCGACGTACCGCTTCATGGTGATGAGTCTAGGTGCGGCTCCGGTACAGCCGCGTGGTGATCGGCATGAAGATCGCGGTCAGCGCCACGGCGACCGCCAGGACGATGACGATGTCGACGCCGTCGGCGTTCCCGTCCATGAGCCCGCGCGAGGCGGTCGCGAGGATCGAGATCGGGTTCACGTCCACGAACGCCTCGAGCGCGCTCGGCAGCGTCTCCGGCTCGACGAACACGTTGCTGAGGAACGTCAGCGGGAAGATCCCCATGAAGCCGGCGTTCATCACCGCGTTCGGCGACCGCAGCAGCAGGCCGAGCGTCGTGAACACCCACGACAGCCCGAACGCGAACACGATCACCAGCGCGAGCGCCGCGACCACGCCGGGCACGCCGGCGTCGGGCCGGAAGCCGAGCGCCACGCCGAGCACGATGATCACCGTCCCTGCGACCAGGTAGCGGACGCTGTCGCCCAGCAGCGCGCCGACGAGCGGCGCCGGCCGCCAGATCGGAAGCGTGCGGAAGCGGTCCACCACGCCCTTCGTCAGATCGGTGTTGAGCGCGATCCCGGAATAGACGGTGGTGTACAGCACCACCATCACGAGGATGCCGGGGAGGATGTAGTCGAGGTAGTCGCCGGTCGACCCGGCGATCGCGCCGCCGAACAGGAAGGTGAACATGAGCACGAACATCACCGGCGTGATCGTCACGTCGAGGAGTTGCTCGGGGACGTGCTTGACCTTCAGCATCCCGCGCCAGCCGAACGTGAGCGCGGCCGACATCGCGCTCGCGCGCGGCGGCCGCGGGGTCGAGGCGAGGGCCTGCTTCAGCGCGGCGTCTTGGACGACGGTGCTCATGCGCGCTCCTCCTCGGCCACGGTTTCGTCTGCGGTCTGGTCCTCGGCCGTGTGGCCGGTGAGGGCGAGGAACACCTCGTCAAGGCTCGGCTGGCCGAGCGAGAAGCCGGCGATGCGGACGTCGGAGCGGGCGAGCTCGGCGACCGCCTCGGCCGCACGGTCGGCGTCGCTGCACGGCGCCGACAGCGCCGCGGGGTCGGGTTCGCGATGCACGGCGCCGAGCTCGCGCTCCAGCAGCCGCTCGGCCTCCGGCCGCTGCTCGGGGTCGAGCAGCCGGACGTGCAGTGAGCCGGAGCCGACCGACGCCTTGAGCTGGGCCGGCGTGCCCTCGGCGATCACCCTGCCGTGGTCGATCACCGCGATGCCCTCGGCGAGCTGGTCGGCCTCGTCGAGGTACTGCGTGCAGAGCAAGATCGTGGTGCCCGCCGACGCGAGCGAGCGGATGATGTCCCACACCTGGTTGCGCGACCGCGGGTCGAGGCCGGTGGTCGGCTCGTCGAGGAACAGCAGCTGCGGGGTGACGACGAGGCTGGCAGCGATGTCGAGCCGGCGCCGCATCCCGCCGGAGTAGTGCTTGACGAGCCGGCCGGCGGCGTCGTCGAGCTCGAACGCCTCGAGCAGCTCGGCGGCGCGAGTCTTGGCGTCGGCGCGGCGCAGGCCGAGCAGGCGCGCGAGCAGGATCAGGTTCTCGCGCCCGGTGAGATCCTCGTCGACCGAGGCGAGCTGGCCGGTGAGGCTGACGAGGCCGCGCACGGTGTCGGCCTCGCGCACGACGTCATGGCCGAGCACGCTCGCGGTCCCCGCGTCGGGGCGCAGCAGGGTGGCGAGCATCCGGATGGTCGTGGTCTTGCCGGCGCCGTTCGGGCCGAGGACGCCGTAGACCGAGCCGCTGCGCACGGCGAGGTCCACACCGGCCACGGCACGGACCTCACCGAACGACTTGACGAGGCCGGAGGCCTCGAGAGCGAGTGGGGAGGAGGTCATTGTCCGTAAGACTCCCACCGGCCCGAAAAGTGATCGAGGGGGGCCACCACGAGTATCGCGGGGCCCCCTCGCTGCGGTCTACGGAGTCCGGACGATCCGCCCCTCGACGGCCGGGGCGACCGGCGAGTGGGCGGTGATGTACTCGATCGTCACCTCGAGCAGGCCGTCACCCGGCTGCAGGATGTCGGTGCCGCCGGCCAACGCCGTGTAGCCGTCGCCACCGGTCACCATGAAGTCGTTGGTGACGAACCGCAGGGTATCCGCCGGCCCGATCGGTGTCAGCGCCCCGCCCGGCCCCACCTTGGACCGCGGGAACGGCTTGAACGCGAACACGAAGCGCGGCGGGAACTCGTGCAGGTGCAGCATCATCTCGCCGGCTTGTAGCCGTGGATGGTCGCGAGGCGCTCCGGCGGGACGGTGTCGGGGAGCCCGATGTGGAACTCGAGCCCGAGCGGGCCGGCGACCTCGTCCGCGAAGAAGTGGCCGAGCGTGCGGCGTTGCGGATCGACGCGCCGGATCAGCTCTCCCTCGTACCAGCCGAGCGTGATGCCGTGGTAGCCGTGGCGCGTGCCCGGCTCCCAGGCCGGACGCTGGCGGGCGATCTTGTCGGCGACCCGGTCGAGGTCCGCGAGGTCGGCGAGCTCGAGCTTCTCGTCGATCGCGCACAGCCCGGCCTGGTGCGACAAGAGCTGGCGGACGGTGACGCGCTCCTTGCCCGCGGCGGCGAACTTCGGCCAGTAGCTCGCGACCGGCGCGTCGTAGTCGACCAGTCCACGGCTGCGCGCGACGGCGAGGGCCATCGACGCGACGCCCTTGGTGGTCGAGAACATCGGGACCAGCGTGTCCCGCTCCCACGGCGCGCGGGTCGTGCCGTCGCGGTAGCCGCCCCACAGGTCGACGACCTTGCGGCCGTCGCGGTAGACGGCGCAGGCGGCGCCGATCTCGTTGCGCTCCGCGAAGTTGCGGCGGAACGCGTCGGCGACCGGGCCGTAGCCCTCGTCGACGTCTCCATGCGTCGCGTCAGCCGGGACGTCGACCTTGAGGACCACGAGAGCCGGGAGCCTACGCGGCGCGGCGCTCGATCAGCGCGCCGAGCCCGTCGAGCACCCGCTCGAGCCCGAACTCCCACGCGTGGTCGGGAGAATAGGCGGCCCCCTGGGCGGCGCCGGCGGCCGCCCCGACGCGCGCGGCGGTGGGATACGCGTCGGCATCGAAGACGCGCTCCAACAGCGGCGCGTTGGCATCCCACCACTGCTCGTCGGTCATCCCGCTCTCGTGACGCGCCGCGTGCGCCTGCTGGGCGGCGAGCGCGGAGGAACGCACGAAGTCGAGCAGGAACGTGAGTGCCGCGTCGGTCTCGACGTCGTCGAGACCGCTGTCGGCCAGTGCCGACAGCTCGTGCTCGTACTTGGCCATCAGCCCCGGTCCCAGCGGGGGGCGGCTGCTCGAGAGCGTGGCCGCCCACGGGTGAGCTTCGAATAGCGCGCGGTTGTCGCGCGCCACGGCAGTCAGCCGCTCACGCCAGTCGCCGTCCGGCGCGGCCCGCGGCATCTCGAGATACACCGTGTCGAGCATCAGGTCCAGCAGCTCGGCCTTGCCGGGGACATAGGTGTAGAGCGCCATCGGCCCGACCTCGAGCGATCCCGCCAGACGCCGCATCGTGACCGCGTCGAGCCCGTCGCGGTCGGCGATCTCGATCGCGGAGCGCACGATCTCTGGGACCGTGAGCCCGGGCCGCGGTCCCCGCCGGCCGCCGGGCGCGTCCGTCCCCCAGAGCAGCTCCAGCGTGCGGGCGGGATCAGGCATCTCGTGCGCGCATTGTATTCTGTACAGCGTATGCTATACATTGTACGGTGTTTTCCACCATCACCGCCTCAGCCCTCTCCCTCAACGTCGCGGACCCGGTTGCCTCGGCCGAGTTCGCGAAGCGCCACCTGGGCTTCCAGGAGGACATGTCCGCCGACGGCTTCGTGTCGCTCTCCCGCGCGGACGCCGGCTTCAACCTGATCTTCCTGCGCACCGGGCTGGAGACGTTCAAGCCCGAAGCGCTGCGCGGCCATGACGCTGACGGCCTGCTCGTCGCGTTCGTGGTCGACGACGTCGACGCCGAGTGCGCGCGCCTGGAACGCGAGGGCGTGGCCATCACCACGCCGCCCGAGACCGAGCCCTGGGGCGAGCGCTACTTCCAGATCACCGACCCGAACGGCGTCGTCGTGCAGTTCGTGCAGTGGATGACCGGCTAGCTCGCGTCGAGCGGCGGGTTGGCGAGCACGACCGAGGTCTCGATCTGGCGGTCCGGGATGGTCCAGTAGGTCTTCAGGAGCTCGGTCTTCTGCTCGGGCGTGACCTGCTGGAAGCCGTGGCGGCGGTAGAAGCTGATCGCCCACTCGGCGGCGGCCCAGGTGCCGACGAGCACGCGCCGGGTGGCCGACCGCATGAGGTGGTCGATCAGCGCGCCGCCGATGCCGTGCCGCTGACGGCCGGGGTCGACGTAGGCGTGGCGGATCAGGTCGACGTCGGACATCGGCTGGATGCCCATGATCCCGACCAGCGCGCCGTCGGCCTCGTAGCCCCAGAACTTGACGCCCGCGGCGATCTCGCCGTCCAGCTCGTCCGCCGGCATGTACGGCTCGTGCCAGCGGTCGGCGGGGATGACGCCGCGGTAGGCCTCGGCTGCGCCGTTGACGATCGCGAGGATCCGAGGGCGCTCGTCGTCGCGGCAGGGACGGATGTTGGCCATGGCGCCAATCTAGACTCCGCGCATGAGCGAGCTGATCGAGCCGGGCGGGGGCGAGGTCGTCGGCGACTTGCCGGAGCGGCGGGTCGAGATCCTCTCCGACCACGAGGCGGTGCACGCCACGTGGACGCGCTACGGCCCGCACCGCGAGGGCGCCGACCTGCACATCCACCGCCGCCACAGCGACCTCTTCTACGTGTTGGAAGGCGAGCTGACGGTCAGGCTGGGCGCCGCCGACGAGCGCGTCGCGGTATCGCCCGGAACCCTCGTCCGCGTCCCGCCGCTCGTCGTGCACGGGTTCCTGAACGACGCCGACGCGGAGCTCCGCTACCTCAACCTCCACGCCCCCGGGGAGCGCTTCGCGGATTTCATGCGTGCCCTGCGCGACGGCCGCACGTTCGTCTACGACCAGGAGCCGCCGCCGGCGGACGGCGGCCGCCCGATCACTGAGGCGGTCATCGGCGGCGACGGGTTCACCGCCGACGGCGTCGCGCTGCTCGCGGACGTCGAGGAGATCGCGATCGCGGAGACGACCGAGACCTCGTCGGCTCCGCACGTCCACGACCGGCACGTCGAGTCGCTCTACGTGCTCGAGGGCGAGCTCGCGGTCACGATCGACGGTCGCGAGCTGCGCGCTGGCGCGGGGTCATGGGTGCAGCTCCCGCCGGGCGTCCCGCACGCCGTCGCGGCGTCCGAGCGCGTCCTGCACGTGCACACGCCGAGCTGCGGCTTCGGCGCCTTCCTGCGCGCGCTGCAGGACGGCGACGAGGCGCGGGCAGCCGAGCGCAGCGGGTTCGACCAGCGGGCCGCGCACTAGCGGCGATCGACGACCACGATCGGGAGGTCTCGGCCCGCCTCGCGCCGGTACGCGTCGTACTTCGGGAACACGCCGACCATGAGATCCCAAAGGCGTGCGCGCTCGTCGGGAGCGGTGGGCTTGGCGAGCGCGGCGAAGATCTCCGTCCGAACCTGGAGGACGACCGCCGGGTTGGCGACGAGGTTGCGGTACCACGCCGGATCGCCGCCGGAGCGCGTAGGCGTCGCCACGAGCACGTAGCGCTCGCCGTCGCGCCCGTAGTAGAGGGCGGTGCGACGCAGCGCGCCGGTCGTCCGCCCGCGCGTCGTGAGCAGCAGCGCGGGACGCCCGTTGAACGTGTGCCCGCGCGCGCCGCCGCTGTCGACGTAGCGGCGGACGTGGGCGGCGACCCAGCCCGTCGGGTTGTCGAACACCTCCTCCACACCCCAAGTCTCGCGCGCAGCCGTGGAACCATCAGGCGATGGCGACGTTCCGGCTCCAGTTCCCGCTGACCGAGGTCGAGGCACTGGCCGCGCGCTTTGCCTTCGACACGGACGACCACGTGGCGGCCGCGGGAGCTGCGGCGCGCAGGCGCGGCTACTACACGAAGCCAGAGCTCGTGCTCCTCTGCGAATGGAAGACGCCCCGCAGCAAGCCCCGGGTCGCTTTGAACACCGCCGGCTTCGTCAAGGGCATCACCCGGGCGGCGTTCGCAACCGAGGACGAGGCCGAGCGCATGGCCGCGCTCTGCGTGCTGCGCGGGGTCGAGGCGCCGACCGCGTCGGTGCTCCTGCACTTCGCGTTCCCGGATCGCTATCCGATCATCGACTGGCGCGCGCTCGAGTCCCTCGGGCAGCGCGAGCAGGCGAGCTACACGATCAGGTACTGGCTCGGGTATGTCGACGCGTGCCGCGCCCTCGCCGAGGAGGCCGGAGTGACGATGCGAGTACTGGACAAGGCGCTGTGGCAGTACTCGCGTGAGCGCGCCGCGACCTGAGGACAGCCTCCATTCCCGCAGAGCGGCGATCCGCCGGGTCGCTCGCCTGCCACCTCCACCGTGCCGGCAGCCCGCCGCGCCTACCGTGGAGCCATGTCCTCCCCGCGCCGTGCCCTCCTCCTCATCCCCGCCGCGGTCGCGGCCCTCGCGCTCGCCGGCTGCACCGTCGGCGACGACGGCCCGCGCACCACGCAGACCCGCGACGTCGCTGACTTCACGCGCATCGACAACCGCGACTCCGTCGACGTCCGGCTCCAGGTCGGCGAGCCGCAGCGCGTGCGGGTCCGCGCAGGCGAGAAGGTGATCGACGACGTCCGGACCGAGGTGCGCGACGGCACGCTGGAGGTGACGTTCGACCACGACGGCTTCGGCGGCAGCGACGTCGTCGTCGAGGCGTCCGTGCCGGAGCTGACGGGCATCGAGGCCTCAGGGTCGGGCGACATCGACGCCGATGGCATCGACGCGGACGCATTCGAGGTCCGCTCGGACGGCTCGGCCGACATCGCGCTCGAGGGCACGGCGGGACGGCTCACGCTCGACCTCGACGGCTCGGGCGACGTCGGTCTCGCCGGCCTGGCGGCGCGCGAGGCGCGGGTGTTCGTGGGCGGCTCGGGCGACGTCGACGTGCGGGCCGACGAGCGGCTCGAGGTCGATGTCGACGGCTCGGGCGACGTGCGCTACCACGGCGACCCGGCGCTGACCCAGCACGTCGACGGGTCCGGCGACCTCACCCGCGCGAACTAGACCGAGTCACTGGCACGCCTCGCACTCCTCGCCGCGGCGTGCCGCGTCGATCGAGCACGCCGTGACGGTCGCCTTCTCGATCGCCGACGCTCCGAGCGTCCGCAGGTAGTACGTCGTCTTGAGCCCCGCGTGCCACGCGCGGCGGTACATGTGGCTCATCGCCTTCATATCCGGCTCGGCGAGGAACAGGTTGAGCGACTGCGACTGGTCGATCCACTTCTGGCGCCGGGCGGCGGCGTCGATCAGCGCCTCGGGCGGGATCTGGAACGCGGTCCGGTAGCGCTCGCGGATCTCGTCCGGCACCTCGGGCAGCTCGCCGAGGTCGCCGTCGAAGTACTTCAGCCGCGAGGCCAGGTCGCGCGACCACAGGCCGGCGGCCTTCAGGTCGCGCACGAGGAACGGGTTGAGGACGACGAAGTCGCCCGACAGGTTCGACTTCGCGAACAAGTTCTTGTACATCGGCTCGATGCAAGGCGACGTGCCCATGATGTTCGCGATCGTCGCCGTCGGGGCGATTGCGATCACGTTCGAGTTGCGCATCCCCTGCGAGGCGATCTTCTCCCGCAGCGGCGTCCAGTCCAGCCAGCCGCCGCTCGGCACCGCCACGGGCTCGCCGCGCGACGCCGAGAGCAGCTCGAGCGTGTCCTGCGGCAGCAGCCCGCGATCCCATTTCGAGCCCTGGTACGACGCGTACGTGCCCCGCTCCGCGGCGAGGTCGCTCGACGCCTCGTAGGCGTAGTAGGCGATCGCCTCCATCAGCTCGTCGCCGAATGCCGCCGCCTCCTCGGAGTCGAACGCGAGGCCGCGCCGGTACAGCGCGTACTGCAGGCCCATGACGCCGAGCCCGACCGGCCGGTGGCGCAGGTTCGCCGTCCGCGCCGCCTCGGTGGGGTAGAAGTTGACGTCGATCACGTCGTCTAAAGCGCGGACGGCCACCCGCACCGTCGCCCGC
>JBKOYW010000136.1:0-5268 GCA_046744275.1 Actinomycetota bacterium | reverse complement strand
GTGCCGGACCAGCGGTCCGGCTGCGGGTCGTAGAAGAGATCGGCCGAGACCACCGGGCCGGCGGCGGCGCCGTCACCGGCCGCGCGCAGGGCGGCGAGCAGGTCGTCGTCCGGCGCCAGCTCGCGGGCCGCCCCCAGGGCGCGGCTCGTGCCGTCCTCGGCGAGCACGGTCTCGGCGATCACGAGCGAGCCGAGCGCCAGCTCGCCGAGCGCCGCGCACGTTCCGACGCGAACCAGCCGCCGGGCGCCGAGCGCGATCAGCTCCTCGACGACGATCGCGGTGCTCGGGCCGCCGATGCCGGTGCTCTGGATCGTCAGCGGCGCGCCGTCCGCCGCGATCCCCGTGTAGCCCCAGAGGCCGCGATGGTGGTTGAGCATCTTCGGCACCTCGACCACCTGCTGGGCGAGCCGAAGCGCGCGACCCGGATCGCCCGGAAGCAGCACCCGCTCCGCGACGTCGGCGTGCGGGCGCAGGTGGACGGGCCTCGACACGGCAAGTGAGATTAGAGTTGCCGCATGGCCAAGAAGGACAAGAAGAAGAAGGACAAGAAGGGCTCCGACGCTGCGGAGGCCGTCGAGGCCGTCCGGAGCGCCGTCGAGCGCACGTACCAAGCCACGAGCGAAGGCGCCGCCGGCACGCAGAAGCGCACGCGCGCGCTCGTCGACGAGATCGCGCACGCCGCCGCCCGCGTCCGCGAGACGCTCGAGGACCTCAAGATCCTCGAGGACGTCCGCGGCCTGCGCTGCGAGCTGCAGTCGCTCGCCCGCCGTGTCGCGGCGCTCGAGGGCCGCGGCGCCAAGCCGGCGTCGACCACGTCTGCTCCGTCACGCCCGGCGGCCGCGAAGCCCAAGCGCCGGCCGGCGAAGCGGGCATCGACGGCGAAGCGCGCGTCGACGGCGAAGCGCCCCGCCAAGCGCGCGTCGACCGCGAAGCGCCCCGCCAAGCGCTCCTCGACCGCCAAGGCCAAGTCTTCCGCACGCGCGAAGGCCGCCCGCGCGAAGCCCGCGCCCGCGAAGCCCGCGGGCAGCTCCAGCTCCTGAGCCATGGGCGTCGAGTTCCGCTCCGAGAAGGAGTTCCGGACCGTGATCGACCGGGTCTTCTCGATGATGAGCGAGGACCCCGACATGGGCCCGAAGCTGCGGGACGCCGACGTCCCGCAGCGATTCGAGTTCACGGACGTCGACCTCGTGGTGAACATCCGAGCGGCGCGCTCCGGCGAGGAGGGGAACCTGTACTGGGAGTGGTCCGACGACGTCGACTGGGAGCCGAAGGTGCGGATGGCGATGTCGTCGGAGACCGCCAATCGCTACTTCCAGGGCAAGGAGAACGTCGCGATGGCGCTCGCGCGGCGGCGGATCAAATCGGGCGGCGACGTGAAGGCCGCGCTCAGCCTGATCCCGATCACGAAGCCGATCTACGCTCGTTACAGGGAGTTCCTCGAGGGCGAGTACCCCCATCTGATGGTGTGAAGTGTCCGAGCTCGGTCGCGTCGGTTGACACACCGGATCTCCCGCGCTAGACCTTGCGCCACCCGAACCAAGGCAAAAGGCCGGGAAGTGGGTGGCTCTCGAGCCACTCGCAAGGCGTCGCATAACAACGAACGCCGCCGGCCGAGGCAGCGGGCCGCATTGCCCGCAGGCGGCGGGGCCACGACCGCGGTCCCGCCGCTTTCACTTTCTTCGGGGCCATGTCAGAACTGACGCTCAGCGAGGTCGCGCAGCAGGTCGGCGTGTCGCCGGCCACGCTCCGGCGCTGGGTCCGCGACGGGATCATCCCGGTCGACGGACACTGGACGCCGGCCGCGGTCGCCCACGCCCGCATCGTCGCCCGGCTGCGCGAGCGCGGCTACTCGCTCGACACGCTGCGCGAGGCCGCGCACTCCGGTCGGCTCGCCTACGGCTACCTCGAGGACCTCTTCCCGGCGCCCGCGCGCACCCGCACGCTCGACGAGGCGGCCGAGGAGAGCGGGCTCGAGCCGGCACTGATCGAGCGCATCTGGACGGCCGCCGGCTTCTCGTCGGACTCGCTCGAGCAGATCGGCGAGGACGACCTCCAGCTCCTGCGCTACATGGCGGCCGTGCTCGACTCCGGCTTCCCGCTCGTCGCCTTCCTTCAGCTCGTGCGCGTGTACGGGCAGGCGCTCGCGCAGATCGCCGACGCCGAGGTCAAGCTCTTCCACCTCTACGTCCACGAGCCGCTGATGCGCGACGGCGTGCCCGGCCTGGAGATCGCCGAGGCGATGGAGGGGATGGCCGCCGAGCTGCTGCCGCTCGCATCGCCGATCATGGACCACGTGCACCAGCGGATGCTGCAGCACTTCGTCGGCCAGGACATCGTCGGCCACCTCGAGCTCGAGGGCGCGGGCGAGGAGCTCGGCCGCCTGCGCGTCGGGATCGCGTTCGCCGACCTCGCCGGCTACACGCGGCTGACCGAGGAGGCGGGGGAGGAGGAGGCGCTCGACGTAGTCGAGCGCTTCGTCGAGTCGGTCGAGGACACGCTGCCGGAGGAGGCGCGCGTGATCAAGACGATCGGCGACGAGGTGATGATCGTCGGCGCCGACCCGGGCGCGCTGGTCGACTGGGCGGTCGGCTTCCAGGCGCTCAACGCCGGCCGCCGGCCGCTGCCGCGGATCGGCGTGCACGCCGGCGACACGCTCTACCGCGACGGCGACTACTACGGCCGCGCGGTCAACCTCGCCTCGCGCGTCGGCGCCCGCGCGGCGGGCGGCGAGGTGCTCGTCACCGAGCCGGTGGTGCAGGCGGCGGGCGGCCACCTCGCGTTCGAGCCGATCGGCGAGGTCAAGCTCAAGGGCTTCACCGCGGCCACCGAGCTGTACCTCGCGAAGGTGGCGGCATGAGCGCCGTCGAGGAGCGCGTATCGATGACGGGCCCGCTCGTCGTGCTGCTGTCGGGCGGGCAGGACTCCGTCTGCCTGCTGGACCTCGCGGTGCGGCAGGCCGGGCCGATCACCGCGCTGCACGTCAACTACGGGCTGCGGCCGTCCGCCGACGAGGACGAGGCGTTCTGCCGGTCGCTGTGCGAGCGGCTCGGGGTGCCGCTCGTGGTCCATCGTCCCGGCCCGCCGGTGGGAAACGTGCAGGCATGGGCGCGGGAGGTGCGCTACCGCGAGGCGGCGCGGCTCGGGCCGGTCGTCGCCACCGGCCACACCGCCACCGACCAGGTCGAGACCGTGCTGTACCGATTGGCCGCGTCGCCGGGCAGGCGCGCGCTGCTCGGGATCCGCGATCGCCCCGGCGTGATCCGCCCGCTGCTGGGCTGCACGCGCGAGGACACCGCCGCGTACTGCCGCGAGCGCGGGCTGCCGTGGCGCGACGACCCGAGCAACGCGACCGATGCCTACGTGCGCAACCGCGTGCGCAACGAGCTGCTCCCCGCGCTGCGGTCGCTGCACCCGGCGGCGGAGGCCAACGTGCTGCGCACGCTCGAGATCCTGCGCGACGAGGCCGAGGTGCTCGACTCGCTGATCGACACCGATCCGTCCGTGGAGCGGATCGCCGCGCTCCCGCCGGCGCTGCGGCGGCTGACCGTCCAGGCGATCGCGGGCGTGCCGTCGGTCGGTGCACGGACGGACGAGATCCTGGCGCTCGGAACGCGAGGCGGGACCGCGACCCTCGACCTCGGCGACGGCCTGCGCGCGGTGGTCGAATACGGGAAGCTGAGGTTCGACTACGGACCACCGCAACCGCCGTCACACACCACGTTGCGGGTGCCGGGCAGCGCGGCCTTCGGGACCGGCCGCGTCACGTGCGAGCTCGCCGCCGATGGCGCGCTCGACGCCGCTGCCCTCGCACCCGAGCTGGAGGTGCGAGCGTGGCGCCCCGGGGATCGCATGCGGCTCGCCCGGACCCGGTCGCTCCAGGACCTCTTCACCGACCGCAAGGTCCCGCGCGAGCGCCGCCACCAGCTGCCGGTCGTGGTGTCGGCCGGCGAGATCGCGTGGGTGCCGGGCGTCGCCACCGGCGAGCGGTTCGCGGCGGGCGAGGCCACGAGGCGGCGCGTGCGACTCACGTGGGACGTATAGGGGGCTTAGACTGCGCGCGGCATGCTCCGGGACGAGCACATCGGCGAGATCCTCGTGCAGGCCGACGAGCTCCAGCACCGCATCAAGGAGATGGCCGCCGAGGTCTCGCGCGACTACGCGGACAAGGATCTCCTGCTGATCGGCGTCCTCAAGGGCGCCGTCTTCTTTCTCTCGGACCTCATGCGCCACCTCGACATCCAGTGCGAGGTCGACTTCATGGCGGTCGCCTCATACGGCTCGTCAACCGACTCCTCTGGCGTCGTCCGGATCCTCAAGGACCTCGACGCCCCGCTCGAGGGCCGCGACGTCCTGATCGTCGAGGACATCGTCGATTCCGGCCTCACGCTGCAATACCTCATGCGCACGCTCGAGGCCCGCGGACCGCGGTCGCTGGAGGTCTGCGCGCTGCTCACCAAGCCAGAACGGCGCAAGGTCGACACGCCGGCGCGCTACGTTGGCTTCGAAATTCCGGACAAGTTCGCGATCGGGTACGGGCTCGACTACGCCGAGCGCTACCGAAATCTGCCCTATGTCGCGGCTTTGACCGGAATTGCCGATTAGGAGATCCATAGGAAGCCATCCCACACTGGCTTCCCGGTTCGCCACCCAACCACTGGTAGCCTTGATCGACTTGTCCAGCAGTTTCTTCCTCGCTCCGTCACCGGTGCGCCCATGAGCCGATTCTTCAAGAGCGCGGCCTTCCCGATCATCATCGTGATCGTTCTGGCGTTCTTCGCCTCGCGGCTGATCTCGAACGCCGACCGCGCGGAGCCGACCACGTTCGGCCAGTTCCTCGGCCAGATCGAGCGCGAGGGCCAGGTCAAGTCGGTAACGCTCGATACGAAGGACAACTCGGTCGAGGTCGTCCTCCCGAACGACAAGAAGTACGAGGTCGGCTTCCCCGACGCCTACGGCGACGTGCTGGTCAACCAGCTCCGGACGGCCGAGGAAGAGGGCAACATCCAGTCCTTCGACGTCAAGCCGGCGCGGTCCAACGTGATCCTGTCGCTGCTGACGTACGTGCTGCCGTTCCTGATCTTCATCGGGTTCTGGATCTTCCTCATGAACCAGGTCCAAGGCGGCGGGTCGAAGGTGATGTCGTTCGGCAAGTCGCGCGCCAAGCGGCTGTCGGTCGACTCGCCGAAGATCACGTTCCGCGACGTGGCGGGCGCCGACGAGGCGGTCGAGGAGCTGCACGAGATCAAGGAGTTCCTCGAGAACCCCAAG
>JBKOYW010000092.1:0-4906 GCA_046744275.1 Actinomycetota bacterium | reverse complement strand
CCCCCCCCCCCCGACACCACCACTCATCCTCTTTCGTCGGCAGCGTCAGATGTGTATAAGAGACAGTCTCGATGCTGGGGTCGCGGGCGATCTGGCACGAGGGCTGGAAGGCGGTCAGCGTCCACCCCACGATCGCCGGCTGGGGCAACTTCGACCGCGACCGCTGGGAGCTCTACGACACCGAGGCCGACCCGACCGAGAGCCGCGACCTCGCCGCCGAGCACCCGGAGAAGGTGCAGGAGCTGATCAACCTGTGGTTCCACGCGGCGGGCCAGTACAACGGGCTCCCGCTCCTCGACAAGACGGCGGTGGAGGTGCTGGCCGATCCGACGAGGCCGCAGGTCGCCCCGCCTCGCGATCGGTACGTCTACTACCCGGACGCGGCCGAGGTGCCGGAGGCGGCGGCAGTCAACATCCGCAACCGCAGCTACAGCATCGCGGTCGAGGTGACGATCGAGTCGGAGGATGCGTCCGGCGTGCTGTTCTCCCACGGCGCCCGGTTCGGCGGGCACTCGCTCTACATGAAGGACCGCAAGCTCAAGTACGTCTACAACTTCGTGGGCGACAATGAGCAGCTCGTCGAGTCCACGGTGGAGGTCCCGAGCGGACGGGTGATCCTCGGCGCCGCCTTCACGCGCGAGGGCGACGGGATGCCGGCCACCGGGACGCTGTCGCTCTTCATCGACGACGAGAAGGTCGGCGAGGGCCGGATCATCACGCAGCCCGGCAACTTCTCGCTCGTGGGCGAGGGCCTCAACGTCGGCCGCGACCCCGGCGAGCCGGTCACCGACGACTACGCAGGGACCAGCCCATACGCGTTCAGCGGCGGCTCCATCAAGGAGGCGATCGTCGACATCTCGGGCGAGCAGTTCGTCGACCTCGAGCTGGAGGCGCTCGCGATGATGAAGCGCGAGTAGGGGCCTATGGCCGGTGCAGGGGGCCGGTCACGTACTGCTGAATGCGTGGTGCGACGGCGCCGATCACCTGCTGCGCGGGCAGCGACGCGAGCGGCTCGAACCGGAGGATGTAGCGGGCGACGCCGAGCCCGAGCAGCTGGGACGAGACGAGGTCGGCCCGTAGGTCGGGCTGGTCGACGTCGAGCCGCGCCATCGCGGGCTCGAACAGCTGGCGCTGCATGAAGCCGCGCATCAGGTCGGCGGCGCCCGGGTCGGTCATGGCACACGAGAGCAGGGCGATGATCGCGTTGCGATCGCGGGCCCCCGGGGCGTTCGACGTCGAGCGGTACGCGACTGCGGCGACTGCGCGCGAGGACCTGCTGGACACCGAGGTCCAGGGCGCACTCATCACGGGCGAGGGCACCGACCGCGCGCTGCTGGCGGGTGCCTACGGCTCGGCGCCGACCGCCGCCGTACGCGGCGCCTTCGAGCAGGTGGCGGCGGCGCGCGGCTCCCGGCTGGAGGTCCAGGATCTCGCGCCCCTGCCCGGACATGACGCGCGCGGATTGTCGTCCGCGTTCACGGTGTTCGGCGTGGTGATCCCGAGCGTGTCGTTCGGCGCCCTGCTCGCGCTCCTGGGCGCCGGCAGTTCCGCCCGTGCGCGGTGGCTGACCGTCACCGCGTACGCATTGACCGCTGGGCTGCTCAGTGCCGTCACCGCCGACTGGGTCGTCGGGGCGCTGTCCGGAGCGTTCTGGGCGCTCGCCGCTGTCAACGCGCTCGTGGCATTCGGTGTCGCCGGGGCAGTACACGGCCTGGCTCGCAGCTTCGGGCTCGCGGGCATCGCCGTCGCCACGCTCGGGATCCTGTTCCTGGGCCAGGCCTCCAGCGGCGGCGCGGTCACGGCGCTCTTCCTGCCCGAGTTCTTCGGCGCCGTGTCCGGCTGGCTGCCCACCGGAGCGGGCCTGGCCGCGGTACGCAACGTCGTCTACTTCGACGGCGCCGCGATCGCGCCGCCGCTGCTCGTCCTGGCCGGCTGGGGACTGCTGGGCCTCGCGCTCGACCTGGTGGCCCGCGGTCACCCGCGCATGGCCGTCGGCCTCCCGCGCCGGTCGCGGACCGCGCCGTCCGTCGCCTGACTCTCTCTCCCGACGTCGCCAGGAGCTCCCCATGCGGTACGCCATCCGTGCCGGCTGGCCACGCCAGGCGCTGCTGTTCCTCACCGCCTACCTGATCTACGGCGCCTCACGCTGGGTCCTGACCGGCAACGAGGCGACCGCGCTCGAGCACGCCCGCTGGATCGCCGGCCTCGAGGGCGCGCTCGGCGTCGCCGTCGAGGCTCCGGTCCAGCAGGCGCTCGACGGCACCGCGATGCTGTGGTTCCTCAACCACGCCTACGTCGCCGCCCAGGTCGTCGTCGTGACTTCGTCTTCGACATCGCCGCCGGCATCGCCATCACGCTCATGGGCTTCGGCGTCGCGAGCGTGCTCGCCAGCCGCCGGCGACCCCGGCTCGCGGGCCGCCCGGCGATGCGCGCCGCGACGGCGTAGCGTTCGCGTGGTGACCGCGACACCTGCTGGATCGTCGCCGAGCGATACGCAGGGCCGTCGTCCGGCTCATCGGCACCGACCTCCTCACCGTGCGGATCGACCTCGATCCGTGAGCCGCGACTGACAAGTGCCCGTTTCGCCGGGGGTGTCCATCTTCGGCGCGGCCGTTCGTCTCAAGGCCGACAAGCAACCACCCAACGGGAGACTGACAATGCCCCGATACCTGCTGCTCTACAGCGGCCCGCCGACACCGCCGGACGCCACGCACGAAGGGTGGCCGGAATGGTTCAGCAAGATCGGCGACGCGCTCGTGGATCTCGGCTCGCCGACGCCGAACGGCTTCGTCCTGCACGCAGATGGATCGACCAGCGACCAACCGCGCCGCCTGAACGGCTACGGCATCGTCGAGGCCGACGACAGGCGCGCGGTGGTCGACCTCCTGCGCGACCACCCGCTCCTGGCGGCCGGCAGCGAGTACACGATCGAGGTGTTCGAAGCGCCGAGGCGGTAAGGCGATCCAGCCCCAGAGGAGAAGAGTGAAATCAGCGATCGCAGGTGTCGATGCCGGCGTGCCAGCGGCAGGCGATCGCCGCGAAGCCGCCCTCGGCCGGGATGTCGACCGCCAGCTCGTCGCCGTCGCGCATCACCCGCTGCTCGCGAACCAGGCCGAGGGGGCCGTCGCGCACCAGGTCAACCAGCCACAGGCCGGTCTGGATGTCGAGCGGCGCCCGCACGGTCCTGGCGGGGCCGGAGAAGCTCCCGCCGATGAACCAGCGCCCTCCGCTGCGGCGGGCGAACACCGCGCCCTCGGCCGGGCGCCCGGACAGCAGCCGGGTCTCGTCCCACACGGTCGGCACCTGTTCGAGGAACCGGCGCGCCTCGGGTCGGGCGTCGTAGGACTCCGGCGTCCCGGCGAAGTTCTGGACGCCGGACTCGAACACGACCGACAGCGCGAGCTCGTTCGCGTCCGAGGTCGGCCGGCGGGTGGCGTCGCGTTGGAACGCCTCCGGGGTGTAGTCCATGGACCCGACCACGTTGCGCGTGAACGGCAGCGCGGTGATGTGGCTGGTCGTCAGGTTGCTGCTCTTCTCCCCGCCGTGCACGCCCTCCATCGTCACCACGTGCGGCCACGTGCGGTGGATGCCCTTCGGGATGTTCGAGCCGTGGAAGTTGACGAGCAGGTGGTGCGCCGCGGTCGCCGGCAGGATCTCGTCGTACCACTTCAGCCGCTCCTGCGACTCGGAGTCCATGAAGTCGATCTTCACCCCGGCGACGCCCCATCGCTCGAGCGTCGGCAGCCACTGGGCGCGCTCCTCGGCCGTGTCGAGGTCACGGAAGTGGATCCACACGAGGATCCGCACGCCGCGCTCCCGCGCATACCGCACGAGCTCCGGCATCCAGCTGTTCGTCTGCCAGTTCGGATCGGTCACGTCCCACTGGTTCGGGTCGAAGTACCAGCCGGCGTCGACCGCCTCCAACGGCCAGCCGCGCGCGGCGGCGTAGTCGACGTACTCCTTCTGGCGCTCCAGGCTCTGACCCGCCGTCCGGCCACCGGCCAGCCACGTCCATAGCGCGGGTCCGGGACGGATCCAGCGCGTATCCGCGATGCGCGACTCCGGGGCGAGGTCGTCGATCAGCGTCGACTCCGTGACGGTCGCGAGATCGCCGACGATCATCGCCCGCCACGGCGTGGCAAGCGGGCCGTCCACGGCGACGGCCGGGTCCCAAAGCGTCAGGGCGTAGCTGCCGGTGCCCGTCGTGTGCACGAGTCGGGCGCCCGAGTAGCTGCCGTCGAGGTCGGACTCGGCGACCAGCAGATACGTCCCATCGACCTCGAACAGCGCCGGGGTCATGAACTCGGCGCTCGGAGCGGTGCTCGCGGAGTAGCGGATGAACGGGTTCTCGTAGTCCCGTCGATGGCGACCGAGCCAGGCGGTCGCGTCGGGCGGGACGTTGAACGCGGACGCCTCGCCGAGCACCGCGCCGAGGTCCTCGGGCAGCACGTATCGGTACGCGATCCCGTCGTCCGAGGCGCGCACGACGAGGTCGAGCCGCGCGCCGCCGGCGCCGGCGAACGCGAACCGCGTCTCGCTCGCCTGCACGATCCGGTCGAGCTGCTTGCCGACGGTGGTCCTGTAGTGCTCGGCGATCCGCCGCTCGTGGCGCCCGAGGAAGCGCAGACCGCTCGAAAGGTCGGATCGCTCGGTCACGATCCCGACCGGCGACGGCTCGAGCACCGTCCGCCCGCCGCGCGAGGCCGCGACCGACACCGTCCCGGTCGCCTCGTCGAGCCGGACGACCGCCTGCGGCCCCTGCTCCGCAAGGGGCGCCGGTCCGGTGACCACCCACGTCGACGCCTGCGCCGCGGCAGGCGCCGCCGTCGCGATCAGCGCGCCACACAGGGCCCCGGCGGCGGCCGTCCGCCTCCGCGCCGCCGCACCGCGGGCCGATCTCCCGTGG
>JBKOYW010000078.1:0-8094 GCA_046744275.1 Actinomycetota bacterium | reverse complement strand
CCGCCAGCCCGGCGGTCAGCTCCGCCATCGCGCTGTCGAGCAGCGCGGCGGTCCGCGAGCCCGGCTCGGCGTTCTTGCGGGCCAGGTTGAGCGTCACCGACAGCGAGACGAGGCGCTGCTGCGCGCCGTCGTGCAGGTCGCGCTCGATCCGCCGCCGCGCAGCGTCGCCGGCCGCGACGAGCCGGGCGCTGGCGGCGCACAGGTCGTCGTAGCGGGCGTGCACCTCGGCCGTGAGGCGCTCGTTCTCGAGCCCGAGCGCAGCGGCCGCCCCAGCGGTCCGCACGAGCTCGCGATCCTCCAGCAGCGCCGGGTCGTGCACGATCGCCGCCACCGGCGCGCCGTCGCGCTCGATCTCGGTCACCGCCCGGTCCGCGCCGGCCTCGGGTAGCTCGACGGTGTGGCCCTCGGCGTCGACATAGCGGCCCTGGTCCGGCAGCCAGTACGCGAGCGCGAGCGTGTCGTCGCCGAGCGCCTCCGCCAGCGCGTCGCGCGCGCCCGCCCCGCCGAGCCGCTCGAACAGGGCGCTGACCGCACCCGCACGCGAGAGGCTCGAGCGCATCAGGCCGACCAGGAAGGCGAACGGCACCGCGGTGATGCTCGTGATCAGCACCGCGTCGAAGACTCCGATGACCTCGTCGCCGACCACGGGTACCGCCAGCACCGTCAGCAGCGCGACGATCGCGACCGCCGTCCCGGTCCACAGGACCGGGCTGAGTGCGCGCCGCTGCACCGCGCCGAACGAGCGCCACCGCCGGACCAGCACGAAGGCGAGGCCGACCAGTAGGGCGGCCAGGACGAGGACGCCGACTGCCTCGAACGCGTCCGCTACGGCCTCGTTCGACAAGACGCTGAACACGTTCTCCGGGCAGTCATCGCAGTTGTTGGGGTTCGCATCGACCAGCAGACCGAGCGGCGACAGGATGCCGGCGGCGAACCAGCCGAGCAGCACGACGGTTCGCTCGAGCCCGGGAGCCACGCGGCCGGTCGGGAACGCCACGAGCATGTGCACGAGCGCCGCGATCCACAACGCGCTGAGCGTCAGCCCGAGCGTGTACGCCCAGGCGGCGTCGGCGCTCTCGAGCGCGCCCAGGAACCAGAGGAACCCGACCAGCGTCATCAGCGCGCCGACGCGGTTGTCCGGCCGCCGCCACCAGGCGTACAGTCCCGCGCCGATGAAGGACCACCCGAGCGTGAGCGCGAGCACGATCCACGGGGCGGGATCCGGCTCGCGCTCGCCCGTCGTCACGAGCGCGAGCGCCGCCAGGCCGAGCGCGAACCCGGCCACGGCCAGGGCGATCAGCGCGCGGCGCAGTGCGCTCATTGCCGTCTTCGGCCCTCCTCGTCGAGCAGCACCACGCTCTCCTGCTCGTTCGGGTCGGTCCGCGCGATCAGCGCGGTGCACGGCTCCGTGTCGCTGGCGTTGGACGGCAGGTGCGGCATGCCGGCCGGGATGTAGAGGAAGTCGCCGGACTCGACCTCGACCGTGCTGGCGAGCCCGTCGCCGTAGCGCATCCGGGCGCGGCCGCTGAGCACGTAGATCGCGGTCTCGTGCGCATCGTGCAGGTGCGGCAGCGCCGACGCGCCGGGCGGCATGTCGAGCCGGTGCATGCAGAGCGCCCTCGCGCCCGCGCTCTCGGCGGAGATGCCCTCGAAGTACGAGAGTCCCTGGCGGCCGGCGAACGCGCGTCCGCCGCGGACGACGGTGCAGTCCTGGTCCATGTGCCGACCCTACCTCGTCCATTCGTCCAGTTGGTCAAGTCGGCGCTCGGGGCTCCGATGACCCGGCGAGATGAATTTGTGTCGTTCCGCACTGCTGGCCGTCGTCCTTGTCGCCGTCGCCCCGTCCGCCGCGCAGGCCGCCACCGCTTCGGTGACTGGGGCAACCCTGTCGTACGTCGCGACGGAGGGTGACGCGAACGATCTCGCGGTCACGGTCGCCGGTCCCGACTACGTGCTCAGCGACCTGGCCGGCCACGCGATCGGCGTGGGCGCGGGCTGCCTCGCGACGGGTACGCCGTCGCAGGTCACGTGCGCGACGGCTGGCGTCACCGCGCTCAACCTCGACGTCCGCGACCGCGACGACGTCATCGCGCTCGGGCCCGGGACGGTGGCCGCCACGCTGACCGGCGGCGCCGGCAACGACGTGGTCACGGGAGGCGACGCGGCCGACACGCTGAACGGCGGCACGGACGCCGACCGGCTCGACGGCGCAGGCGGCGCGGACGTGCTCAACGGCGACTGGGGCGACGACACGCTGATCGGCGGCGCGCTCGCGGACACCTTCAACGGCGGTGCGGGCACCGACGTGGCCGACTACTCGGCCCGCGCGTCGGCCGTGACCGTGTGGATCGACGGCATCGCGAACGACGGCGCGCCGGCCGAGGGCGACTTCGTCAAGACCGATGTCGAGAACGCGATCGGCGGCTCGGGCAACGACACGATGCTCGGCGGGGCCCTGGCCAACGTGCTGATCGGCGGCGCCGGGCACGACTCGATCGACGGCGAGGCCGGCAACGACACGCTCGACGGCGGCGACGGCGACGATTCCCTCACGGGCGGCGCAGGCACCGACATCGTCACCTACGCCGGCCGCGTGGCGGCGGTCACCGTCACGCTCGACGGCCTGTCCGGCGACGGCGGCGCGGGCGAGGACGACACGGTGCGGACCGACGTCGAGACCGTCGTCGGCGGCTCGGGCGACGACTCGCTGACCGGTGGCCCACTGGTCGACACCCTGTACGGCGGCCCCGGCGCCGACACGCTGCACGGCGAGGCCGGCGCCGACGTGCTCAATGGCGACGACGGCGACGACCTGCTCGAGGGCGGCGCGGGCGGCGACACCCACACGGGCGGCGCCGGGCTCGACACCGCCGACTACGCGGCGCGGATCGCGAGCGTCACCGTCGACCTCGACGGCGCGGCCGACGACGGCGAGACCGCCGAGAACGACAACGTCCGCCCGGACGTCGAGCGGCTGCTGGGCGGCTCCGGCGACGACACGCTGACCGGGAACAACGCCGCGAACGTGCTCGAGGGCGGCACCGGCAACGACCTGCTCGACCCGGGTCGCGGCGCGGGCGACGTCGCGATCGGCGGCGCCGACACCGACACCGTCACCTACACGT
Organism: Actinomycetota bacterium; assembly: GCA_046744275.1. Classification (GTDB taxonomy): domain Bacteria; phylum Actinomycetota; class Thermoleophilia; order Solirubrobacterales; family Solirubrobacteraceae; genus DASSUW01. Next base: position 4,969 of record JBKOYW010000078.1, on the reverse strand, counting down.
CGCGCACCGCGCCGGTGGTTGCCGACCTCGACGGCCTTGCCGACGACGGCGAGGCCGGCGAGAACGACGCGATCGCCACCGACGTCGAGAACCTCACCGGCGGCTCGGCCAACGACCGGCTGACCGGCGCCGCGGGCGGCAACGTCCTGAACGGCGGCAGCGGCAACGACGTCCTCGACGGCGGCGCCGGCGCGGACCTCCTGCTCGGCGGCGCGGGCACCGACACCGCCGACTACACGGCGCGCGTCGCCGCGGTGACCGCCGACTCGGACGGCCAGGCCGACGACGGCGAGGCCGGCGAGAGCGACACCGTCGAGACCGACGTCGAGGGCATCTCGGGTGGAGCCGGCGACGACGTGCTCACCGGCCTCCCGGGCACCAACCTGCTGTTCGGCGGCGCCGGCAACGACGTGCTCGACGGCGCCCAGGGCGACGACGAGCTCGACGGCGGGGCCGGCGACGACGACCTCACGGGCGGCTCGGGCTCCGACGTGCTGCGGGCCGGCGCGGGCACCGACCGCGTGCGGTCGCGCGACAACGCGGCCGACCTGGTGCGCTGCGGCACCGGGACCGACACCGCGACGCTCGACGCGTTCGACGACATGGCCGAGTGCGAGACCGCCGACGTGCCCCCGACGACAGGCCCCGCGGGCCCGGCCGGTCCGACCGGCGCCACGGGTGCGACGGGTGCGACCGGGGCAACGGGAGCCACGGGCGCGACCGGCGCCACCGGCCCGCCCGGCCGCGACGCGGTCGTGACCTGCACGCCCGGCAAGGCCAAGGGCGGCAAGGTGAAGGTGACCTGCAGCGTCAAGCTGGCCGGCGCCTCCGCCGTGCGGGCGACGTTCAAGCGTGCCGGCCGCGCCGTGGCCGGGAGCCGCGGCCGCTCGGTCTCGGTCCGGCTGCAGCGCGGGCGCTACACGCTCGTGCTGCGCTACCGCAGCGGCGGCAAGCCGCGGACCGTCACCCGGCGCATCAACGTGCGCTAGGCGAGCTCGCCCGCTCCACGGTGCGGGCGATGCCGAGCATCTCCTCGTTGCTGAGGTCGAGGCTGAGCGTGTTCGAGACCCAGTACACGGCCTTGCGCGTGCGCCACGACACGAGCCGGAGCTTCCCGCCGTCGGAGTAGAGCTGGTACGAGTGCCGGCCGAAGCGCACCGTGCGGTGACGGCCCGCGAGGATCGGCGGATCCATCCACGTGGTGCCCTGCACGCCGTAGAACTGCCCCTGCCCCGCGTCCTCGGCGATGACCAGTCGGTACGCGGCGTGCCGACGGCCGTCTTCGTCCTCGAGCACGTAGCGGCGCGGGTTCGGCGCGGTCGGGGTGCTCGCCGGGTAGCTGCCCTTCGCGGTGAGTTTCGCGGGTACGACGACGCGCATGCGCGTCGCCGGCCGCCAGCGGGCCGCCCGCATGAGCGCCTTGCCCTCGGACAGCCGGTCGACGAGGCCCCCTCGGCGGCCGGCGGTGCGCGCCCGTCTCGGGCGCCGCGCGGCGGCGGCCGGCTTCGACGAGGGATGCAGGAACTCGCGCGTGACCGCCTGGATCTGCTCCGGCGTCGCCGTCACGTAGCTGCCGAGCCACGCCATCTCGCCGTGCGCGACGAACGTCGCGGGGAACTCGATCTGCCGCACCGGCTTGCCGCTCGAGAGCACCGCGAGCCGGGCGAGCCGCATGAGACCGCGCGAGCTCTGGAGGTCCTCGTCGGTCTCCGTCGCCTTGGCGAAGATGCGCACGAGCGGCTTGAGGTTCTTCAGCAGCCCCTCGTGGCGGAGCTGGTCCTTGGCGGCGCGCAGGAAGGCCTGCTGGCGGGCGGCCCGCACGATGTCGTTGTCGAGATGGCGGAAGCGGACGTACGCGAGCGCGTCGTCGCCGCACAGCTCCTGGTAGCCGGCCCGCACGTCGATCTCCGACCAGTGCTCGGACACAGGGAGGCCGGCGTTGGTGTGGTAGTAGCGGCGGTCGACGTCGACGTGGACGCAGCGGAGGTGGTCGATCGCCTCGACGAAGCCGCCGAACGTCGTCGCCACGGCGTGGTTGATGCGGAACGGCTCGCCCGGCGTGCTCAGGAGGGCCTTGACCGTGCGCGTCGTGAGGTCCAGGCCGCCCATGCTGTAGGCGTCGTTGATCTTGGCGAGCCCGTGGCCCGGGATCTCGACCGCCAAGTCGCGCGGGATCGACAGCATGGTCGTCGCGTTCTGGTGCGGGTCGATCCGCACCAGCATCAGCGTGTCCGACCGCGCGTCCTTGCCCCGCTCGCCGTAGCGCTTGTCCGACCCGACGAGCAGGATCGTCTGCGGCTTGCCGGACTCGGCCTTCGTGATCGTCCCCGGCCGCAGCGGCGCCACAGTGCCGTGGTCCTCGAACTCCTTGGCGATGCTGCGGACCTGCAGCAGGCCGGCGGCCGCCACCGCGCCTCCGCTGAGGACCGTGACGATCAGCCCGCCGAGGAGCATGCGGAACAAGAGCCAGCGGGTGCGCCCGGGGAGGTCCTCCACCCTGCGAGGGTAGTTGTGAAAGCGCACGTTGCGACGCCGAAGTTTTCGCAAATTGCGGGCAATCGGGCCCGTCGCGGAGAGTTCACGCGATCACGCGCGCGACTTGGCACAGCCTGCGCGCCACGTGCGACGCCATGCATGGCACTGTCGTCGGCATGTCGTGCACGCCGCGCCACCAGGAGGCCGAGACCCGCTTCCGCGAACTGCTGGACTCCGCCGACCTCGCCGGTCCGGACGAGGTCGGCTACGAGCCCGACTCGGTCGTCTTCTACTGGCACGAGCCGAAGGTCGCCGTGTTCGTCGACCTCGAGCCGGACGACTAGGCGCCATGCACGTCAAGGCCGGGCGCAACCGGTCGATCACCTTCATATGACCTACGACCGCGCGCTCAGGCGACTGTACGTCTTCGGCGCACGCATCCACCACGGTGCGGTCGGCCTCGCGCTGTCGGCCATCGGCCTCGCCCTGGTCATCCACGACCGGGCCGACTGGCCGTTCCGGCTCCGCGACTAGGCCGCTGACGGCTCGATGTTCTGGTTGAGCCGGAACACGTTCGTCGGGTCGTAGGCGTCCTTGAGCGCGACGAGGCGCGCGTACGTCTCGCCGCCGTACGACGTCCGCGCCGCGGCCCGGTCGCCGAGGAAGTTCACGTACGCACGGCCGGTCGACGCGGCGGACGCCGCGGCGATCACCGTCCGCGCCCATTCGCGGTGTGCCATGTCCTGATCGGGGTCGTGCCAGCCCGTGACGGCGTTGAGCACGAACGGCATCGAGCGCTCCGCGAACGCGGTCGCGCCCTCGGGCACCCGAGCGACCGCGCCGCCCATCTGATGCACGTGGATCTCGCACTGCGGCCCGGGCGCGACGACGTGGACCTCGCACAGCCGGTCGATCAGCTCGTCGTCGAGCCGCGCGAGGTTGGTCGCCTTGAAGTACGAGTGGATGCCCTTGCCCCACAGCGGGTCGAGGAGCGACTGGAGCACGCGGTACGGCATGGGGCCGAGCAGGTCGGCGATCGGCTCGGCGACCTCGCGGAACGGGCGGACGAGCGCGCCGCCCTCGTCGAGCGGGCCGGTCGACGCGGCGAGGAGCGCCACGACCTTCCTGCCGTGCCACTCCTCCGGGATCACCGGCAGCGGCGGCGCGGTGGTGAGGTTGAGGAGCGCGGTGATCTCGTCGGGCGCGTGCGGCGCCCAGTCTCGGAACGCGCGCAGGAGGTCCCGGGCGGCGTGCGCCGGGTAGAAGACCGGCCCGCCGTAGATCATCGGCCCGAGCGGGTGGAGGTCGAGCTCGAACTGCGTGACGATGCCGAAGTTGCCGCCGCCGCCGCGGAGGCCCCACAGCAGGTCGGGGTTCTCGGTCTCGCTGGCGCGGACGAGCCGGCCGTCCGCGGTGACGACGTCGGCCGCCGCGAGGTTGTCGCACGCGAGGCCGAACTTGCGCATCGTCCAGCCGATGCCGCCGCCGAGCGTGAACCCGGCGACGCCGGTCGTCGACACGAGCCCGCCGGTGGTCGCGAGCCCGTGCGCTTGGGTCTCGTGGTCCACGACGGCCCACACCGCGCCGCCGCCCACGGTCGCGCGGCGGGCGACCGGATCGACGCGGACGCCCGACATCGGTGAGAGGTCGATCACGATCCCGCCGTCGCAGGTCGAGAAGCCGGCGATGCTGTGGCCGCCACCGCGGACGGCGATCGTCAGGTCGTTGCTGCGCGCAAAGCCGACCGCTGCGACCACGTCGGCGGCGCCGGCGCAGCGGGCGACGAGAGCCGGCCGGCGGCCGTCGTGCGCGCCGTTCCAGATCCGGGAGGCCTCCGCGTATCCGTCGTCGCCGGGCGTGAGGACGTCTCCCCGGATGGCTTCCCGCAGCTCCTGAACCGTTGCTTCGCCGAGCACTGGTGCGATGGTCACGTCCGTCTCCTGTCGTCTTGGGCTGCGGACAGTTCACTCGGCGCGCCTTTGCGTGCTCTTAGCCGGCCCTGAGCAGGCTGCGCAGGCGCTCCTCGGTGTCGGCGACTCCGAGCGCGTCGTCTCGCGCGAAGTAGCGGTCGTGCGCGTCGCGGAGCAGGCATGACGCGCGCTCCGTGTCGCCGCGGCGCAGCGCGACCTCGGCGAGCGCGAACAGCGTGTGTGCGATCCAGCGCTCCCGCCGCGTCGCGCCGAGCACCGCGCGGGCCTCCTCCAGCGCCCGGTCGGCGTCGTCGAGCCGCCCGAGCGTCAGCGCGAGGTCGGCCGTGCGCCAGAGCGTGCTCGCGAGTCCCCACCGATCGCCGGCGCGCCGGAAGATGTCGCCGGCCTCGGCGAGGTGCCGCTCCGCGCTGCAGTGGTCACCGGCGCCGGTGTCGATGAGGCCGATACCGGCGAGCGCCAGCCCGACGCCGCGCCGGTCGCGCTGCCTGCACCGCAGCCCGAGGGCTTCGTCGAGCGCCTCGCGCGCCGCGGGAAGCGCCCCCTCGGCGAGCTCGAGGTAGGCG
>JBKOYW010000177.1:0-4265 GCA_046744275.1 Actinomycetota bacterium | reverse complement strand
GAGTCGGCATGAAGGCATGGGTGGTTTCTTTCCTCGTCGCGGTGGCGCTGGGGGCTCCCGCGCCGGCGGTGGCGCTCGACGACGGGCTGGCGAGAACCCCGCCGATGGGGTTCAACAACTGGAACGCGACCCACTGCCGGGCCGAGTTCAACGAGCAGATGGTGAAGGGCATGGCGGACCTGTTCGTGACCTCCGGGCTCAAGGCGGCCGGGTACGAGTACATCAACCTCGACGACTGCTGGGCGCTGCCCCAGCGGGACGCTGGCGGCAATCTCGTGCCCGATCTCGTGCGGTTCCCGGACGGGATCAAGGCGGTCGCCGACTACATCCACTCGAAGGGCCTGAAGATCGGCATCTACACGAGCGCCGGCACCAAGACCTGCAACTCGGCAGGGTTCCCCGGTGCGCTCGGCCACGAGTACCAGGACGCCGCCCTCTTCGCGTCGTGGGGATCGACTACCTCAAGTACGACAACTGCAACAACCAGGGCGTCGACGCGCGGCAGCGCTACACGACGATGCGCGACGCGCTGAAGGCGACGGGCCGCAAGATCGTCTACTCGATCTGCGAGTGGGGCCAGAACGACCCGTGGCTGTGGGCCGCGGACGTGGGGCACCTGTGGCGGACCACCGGCGACATCAGCGACAGCTGGGGCAGCATGCTGTCGATCGTCAAGCAGAACATGGTGCTGGCCGACTACGCCGGGCCCGGCCACTGGAACGACCCGGACATGCTCGAGGTCGGCAACGGCGGGATGACCGACACCGAGTACCGCTCGCACTTCAGCCTGTGGGCGATCATGGCCGCGCCGCTGCTGATCGGCAGCGACCTGCGCGACGCCACGCCCGAGACGCTCGAGATCCTCTCCAACCGCGAGGTCATCGCGGTCGACCAGGATCGGCTCAGCCGCCAGGGCCGCCCGATCCGCAGCGAGGGCGGTCGGCACGTGTTCGTCAAGGAGCTCGCGGGCGGCGACCGCGCGATCGCGCTGTTCAACGAGACCGACGCGCCGGCGAGGATCTCGACCACGGCGCGCGAGGCGGGCCTGCGGCGCGCGCCCGCCTACCGGATCCGCGACCTGTGGGCACACGCGACGCACGAGACGGCGGGGACGATCGCCGCGACGGTGCCCGCCCACGGGACCGCCACGTTCCGGGTCGGGCTCGACCGGCGCTGGCACGAGCTCCCGCCGCTGGTCGACGGCGCTGCGGACGTCGCGCGGCCGTACCCCGGCGCCTCGGCGGTGGTCGCCGCCGGCTCCGACGTGACGGCGACCACGATCGCGACGAACTACGGGCGCGCCTCGGCGCGCGACGTGCGCGCGTCGCTGCGGGGACCGACGGGCTGGTCCGTGCAGCCGGCATCGCGGACCGGTGTGAAGCGGCTCGGCAGCGGCCGCGCGTTCGAGACGCGCTGGACGGTCGGCGTGCCGGCCGCGGCCATCCCGGGCACGTACGCGTTCGATGCGACGATCGCGTATCGCGGCGGGCGCCGCGAGCAGCGGTTCGAGGTCGTCGTGCCACCGCCCGTGCCGGTCGGGACGACCAACCTCGGCGACGCCGCCTGGCTGCGCGCCGTGAACGGGTGGGGACCGGTCGAGCGCAACATGAGCAACGGCGAGACGCCCGCGGGGGACGGCCGCACGATCACGATCCAGGGCCGCACGTACGCGACCGGGCTGGGAGCCCACGCTCCGGGCGAGATCGAGTACTACGTCGGCGGGCGCTGCTCGAGCCTGACGGTGGATGTGGGCGTCGACGACGAGAAGGCCGCCAACGGGACGGTGACGTTCGAGATCTGGGCCGACGACCGCAAGGTGGCCGACAGCGGCGTGATGGACACCGCGATGCCGGCGAAGACGCTGACCGCCGACCTGACCGGCGCGACGCTCCTGCGGCTCGTCGTCACCGACGCCGGCGACGGCACGAACAGCGACCACGCCGACTGGGCCGACCCGCGGCTCACCTGTGCGTAGCGAGCCGCCGCTCCATGACCGCCACTGCCTCCTCGCTGGCGTCGATGAGGAGGTAGCGGCGGTCGAGCGCGGCGGCGACCGCGCCGAGCGTGCCGGAGCCGGCGAACGGGTCGAGGCAGAGGTCGCCGGGGCGCGAGGAGGCCTGGACGAAGCGGCGGATCAGCGCCTCAGGCTTCTGGGTCGGGTAGCCGGTCTTCTCGCGCCCGGTGGGGGAGACGATCGTGTGCCACATCACCGATGTCGGGCGCTTGCCCCGCTCGCGCTGCTCCGCCGTGACCAGGCCGGGCGCCATGTACGGCTCGCGGTCGACGGCGTCGGCGTCGAACAGGTAGCGCGCCGGGTCGCGGACGTAGACCAAGATCGTGTCGTGCTTCTGCGGCCAGCGGCTGCGCGGCTTGGCCCCGTAGTCGTAGGCCCAGATCAGCTCGTTGAGAAAGCACTCGCGGCCGAACAGCTCGTCCAGCAGCAACTTCGCGTAGTGCGCCTCGCGGTAGTCGAGATGCAGGTACAGCGTGCCCTCGGGGCTGAGCACGCGGCGCAGCTCCCGCAGGCGCGGCTCGAGGAAGGCAAGGTAGTCGTCGAACGAGTCGCGGTAGGACGACTGCTGCAGGAGCGTGGTCGCGTAGCGGCGGCCGCCGAAGCCGGTGCGGTCGCCGTTCTCGGACGCGACCGTGGCGAGCGTCCTGCGCTCCTGCGTGCGGCCGGTGTTGAACGGCGGGTCGGCGTAGACCATCTGCACGCAGTCGTCCGGAAGCTCGCGCAGCAGCGGCAGGTTGTCGCCGTGAACGATCCCCTCCACGGCGGCGAGGCTACCGGCCGCACCGGTCGGCGATGTCCGACCGTCGTCCGAAGACCGACCCGGCGAAGTGACGGGGCCGCCAAGTCGTGGTTAGGGTCCCGTCGTCATCTGTCAGGGAGGTAGTGCAATGCGGGTAGCCGGTCTCGTCGCAGCCGTCGTCGGCCTCTTCCTCGTCGCCGTGAGCGCCTCGGCCCAGGCGCCGCCACCCACGGTGACGGTGACGGCGAGCGAGTCGGCGCTCAGCGTCGGAGCGACCGGGCCGCTCGCGGCGGGCCCGACGCGGTTCGAGTTCGTGAACTCGGACGGCGGAGCGCCAGAGCTCGCAATCGCTGCGCTGCGGCCGGGCGTCACGCTCGCCGCGTTCAGCGCCACGCTGCGGAGCAGCCCGGACGCCGCGATCGAGATGGTCCACCTCGACGGGGGCGCTTCGCTGGCGCCGGGCGAGGCGGGCCGGGCCATGACGCTGAACTTGCGGCCCAGCAGCACCTATGTGGCCGTCAACCTCGCCGGCGACGACCCGGCGCAGTGGGAGATCACGGAGTTCTCCACCAGCGGGGCCTCCAACGGGGCGACCGCTCCGGCCGCAGACGCGCGGGTGGGCATCGTCGACCTCCGCTTCCGTGGCGCCAGGACCCTGCCGCGCGACGGCGTCGTCCGCTTCGAGAACTCCGGCTGGGCTCCGCACTTCGCGCTCGCCGTGCCGCTGCGCCGCCAGGCGAAGCAGCGAGCCGTGGCGCGCGCGCTCCGTCGCAACGCCCAGAAGCCGCTCGAACGGCTGCTCGACTTCTCGAAGAGCATCGAGGCCCAGTCCCTGATCACCCGTGGAGCGGTGAGCTACAACGAGCTGCGGTTCCCCAAGCGCGGCCGGCACGTGATGGTCTGCTTCTTCGAAGGCCACAGCGCGCAGGGCATGTTCCGGTTCGTGCGCGTCAGGTAGGTCAGCGGCCGGCCGGGGGTGAGGCGGCCGACGCGGCGCCTATGGTCTTCGGACCGTGATCGCCCGCGTCGAGCCGCTCACCACCACCCGCCGCTTATCGGGGCCGTTCGACTACCTGCTGCCCGCCGAGCCGGTGCAGGTCGGCTCGGTCGTGCGCGTGCCGTTCGGGCGCCAGGCGCTCGACGGCGTCGTGGTCGATCTCGCGGACGCGAGCGAGCTGCCGACGGAGCGACTCGTCGCGCCGACGGCCGTGCGCACCGAGAGCGTGCCGAGGGACCTCGTCGAGCTCGCGCTGTGGATGGCGGCCGAGTACTGCTCGACCCCCGCCCGCGCGCTGTCGCTCGTGCTGCCGCCGCCCGGCCGCGAGCGCACGCAGCTGTGGGCGGAGCGCAGCGGGGCGCTCGACGGCCAGCGGCTGACCGCCAACCAGCAGGCGCTGCTCGAGCGGCTGCCGGGGCCTGCGGGCTCGGACCTGTCTGCGCTGCGGCGGCTCGAGGCGCGGGGACTGGTGACGATCGCGCCGCGGGCGCGGCGGCGCGCGCCCCGCACGAACC
>JBKOYW010000048.1:0-4911 GCA_046744275.1 Actinomycetota bacterium | reverse complement strand
TCCTGCCCCGACGCCTGCACGATGAACAGCGCCCCGAGCGTCAGGTAGATGCACGTGCCGTCGAGGTTGAACGAGTAGCCCGTCGGCAGGACGACTCCGACGGTCTGCCGCGACGCGCCCGCGCGCTCGAGCTTGACGAGCAGCCGCGGGAGCACGGTCTCGGACGACGATGTGCCGAGGATGATCAGCAGCTCGTCCTTGAGCAGCCGGATGAAGCGCAGGATCGAGAAGCCGGTCAGGCGCGCCACCAGGCCGAGGACGACGAACACGAAGATCGCGGCGGTGCCCCAGAATGTCGCCAGCAGCAGCGCAAGGTTCTGCAGTGCGCCGCTCCCGAACTGCGCCACCGTGTAGGCCATCCCGCCGAACGCGCCGAGCGGCGCGGTCCACATGATCAGGCGGATCACGCCGAACACGATCTGCGAGGTGATCTCGAGCACCCCGACGACCTTCGCGCGCACGGGCGGGGCGAGCGCGGTCAGCGCGGCGGCGACGAGGAGGGCGAGCACGAGGACCTTGAGCACCTCGTTCTCCACGAACGGCTGCACGAAGCTGGTCGGCAGGAGGTCGTTGGTGATGAAGCCGACCAGGCCGTGCCCTGCGTCACCGGCCTCGGCGATCTTCTCCTGAGCGGCCGCAGCCGCATCGCCTGTCGGCGCAGCGGCGAAGCCCGCACCCGGCTTGATCAGATTGCCCGCGACCAGGCCGAGGCCGAGCGCGACCACCGTCGCGACGAAGAAGTAGCCGAGCGCGCGAGCCGCCAGGCCGCCCGCCTTCGCCATGTTCCCCAGCGACGCGACGCCGATGACGACCGTCAGGAAGATCACCGGCGCCGTGATCGTCTTGACGAGCTGCAGGAAGGCGTCGGCCAGCCACTTCGCCTCCTTCGCGGCGGTCGGTGCGACAAGGCCGAACACCGCGCCGGCCGCGATTGCCACCACCACCCAGAACCACAACTGCGCCAGCATGTGGCGACGCCAGCCCGACTCGACGGTGTGCACGAGTGCTCCTCTCCTCGAGAGATCGGGTCGCGCTCCCTCAGCGCGACGCTCGCCGACGACCGTAGGCGGCGGTCAGCCCCTCGTCACGCTTGCGGTCGCATCGGTCGTTTCGGTCGATTTGGTCGCAGCCACCGGCAGGTCGACAGTGCGTGTCGGAACCGCGTCTGCATCTCGGACCTGCACGAGCACCTCGTCGACGTCCCGGCGTGCGACCTGCTGCTGATCGCGGGCGACGTCTCTTTCGCGTTCAAGGGCGATCTCCATATCGACCCCCGAGGAAGGCGTGTTCCTCGCTCCCGAGCGCGGTCGAGACTGGTTTCCCGGAATGGTGTTCAGCAGTGATCGCTCCCCAGTCGGCTTCAGCGCGGAAGTCGCCGAGCAACATCAGCACCTGGACTTCCATGCGGCGGAGGAGCAGTGTCGCCGGCGGCATGCTGAGGCGGCGCATCAGCGCGAAATACGGTGAGCGCGGTGGGTAGCCCAGCTCGAGGGTGTGGCTGACATCTTCGGGTTCGATTCGGCGGACGCCGGGGGCGAGCCGCCACTCGCCGGCGGTCGCGAGGTGCTCGAGCAACGCGTCGCGATCGAACGATTCAGGCTCGGGCAGATAGCCGAGGCTCGACAGGCCGTCGTGGACGCGCTGCGGGTCGTCGTCGGCGAGCGCCCGCATGATGTCGCGCTCGCCCTCGAGGTACTCCGCTTCGAGGTCGCGGAGCAGGCCGAAGTCGAGTAGGCACAGCCGTCCGTCCGAACAGAGAATGCAGTTGTCCGGGTGCGGGTCGCCGGCAACGACGCCGTCACGCCACACGAGGCCGAAGAAGAAGCGGAAGGCGATCTCGCCGATCCGGTCGCGCTCCGCGTCGCCGAGGCGCTTGATCTCGTCGCTCCGCAGTCCTTCGATGTACTCGGTCACGAGCACGCGCCGCGTCGAGAGCTCCGTGTATACGCGGGGCAGCCGCACGTGCGGGTGGCCGCGGAACCGTCGCTCGAGCCTGCGCTGGTTCTGGGCCTCGATCTCGTAGTCGAGCTCGTCGGAGATCCGCTCGCGGAGCTCGGCCAGCAACGCGCCCGCGTCGAGTCCGGGCGCGAGGCGCTTGATGATCGGGCCGACGAGGCCGAGGTTGCGCAGGTCGGTCTCGACGGCCTCCGCCGCGCCCGGCTGCTGCACCTTGACCGCGACGTGCTCCCCGTCGCTCGTGCGCGCGCGGTGGACCTGACCGAGCGAGGCGACGGCGAACGGCTCCTCCTCGATGTCGGCGAACAGCTCCCGGACGCGCGCGCCGAGGTCCTGCTCGATGACACGACGCACGCGGCTGAACGGGACCGGGTGCGCGCCGTCGGGCAGCGCCCCCAGCGCCAGGAGCGACCGATCCCCTTCGCCGGGCCGGTCGAGCTGGACCATCGAAAGGAACTGCCTGACCTTCGGTCCGGCGCCCTTCAACCGCCCGAGCTGGGCGCCGAGCTCCTCGGCCAGTGCAAGCGCGCGCGCATCCTCGCGCGCGTTTGATCCGCCGCCGAGTGGTGTGGTCATGCGACGCCGTCAGCCCGTCGATCGACGCGAAGCGGCAGACTTGCCGGGCCGGCGAAGCCGAGCGGCCGCGGACGACCCCGGCGCTGACGCGAGCTCGCCGGCGCCGCCGCGCAACAGCTCGCCCAAGCGATCGGCATGAACGTCCGCGGGCTCGGTCGTCTCCATGAAGTCGATCAGCAGCGACACGAAGCGAAGCGGATCGTCCAGGTGCGGGAAGTGCCCGGCGTTGGGGAAGAGCTCGAGCCGGCTGCCCGGAACGAGCCGATGGGCCGCGCGCGCGTGCTCGACCGGGATGATCGGGTCGCGCTCGCCCCACAGGATCAGGAACGGGATCGCCTGGGCGAGGTAGAGGCGATCGCTCGCATCCACCCGCTGGCCCCAGGGATCGACGATCGTCCTCAGCGTGTGGATGAACGCCGCGCGTGCCTCGCCGTCGGAGAGGGAGGCGTGACCGCGCAGGACCTCCTCGAGGTCGGTGTGCACGCGAAGCCCGACGCGCCGGAGTAGGCGTCCCACCAGCCGGCCGGCGCCGAGGACTCGCTCGTTGACGAGCAGCGGAAGAACGACCTCGGAGCCCGGCAGGCTGGCGGCCCGCAGCAGCGCGGTGATGTCGCGGCCCAGGCCACCGCTGTCTACGAGGACCAGCCGCTCGCAGTGCTCGGGGAACTGGTAGGCGAGCTGCATGGCTATGCCGCCGCCCAGAGAGTGCCCGACAAACGTGGCTCGGTCATGCCCAAGCGCCGTCAGGAGATCGCGGATCCCGCTCGCGTAGGCGCCCAGCGAATAGTCCCCGCGGGGCTTGGCCGACTCGCCGTGGCCGAGCAGATCGGGAGCGATGACGGTGAAGCGCGCGGCCAGGTACGGCAGCACGTTGGCCCATGTCGCCGACGTCGACGTGATCCCATGGACCAGCACGATCACCGGGCCGCTGCCTGCCGCGCGATAGAAGACGCGGTGCCCATGAAGGACGATCTCGTGCAGCCCGTCGAGCCCGGGTTCGGGCTGGCGCGTCTGAGGATCCCGCGATGGTTCGGATAGGTTCGCGGCGCCGCCTCCTCTCGGGGTGTCGTTCGATCGAGCCATGGATCGGAGGGCGCTGATCAGCGAGCGGGGCCCGAATCACCGCCGCGATGTGCAGCCCGAACCGGCACACGCCCCCTACCTGCTCGTCACGAGTCTAGCCCGCTAGCGCTCGACGGCCCGTCCGGCAGCGGGAAACTCGCTCGCGCCGACCCGATTGAGAGTAGGATGGGGTTTAAGGCTGGCCCTGCGGCCAACAATCCCGGCCCGAGAGCGGTTCTACGCCGACATGCGCTCCGCGCGACGAGGCAACGCACCCTTGAGGCAAACGGGATCGACTGTGGGGCCGGTCCCGTATCTGGGCAGAGGGACTATGCCGCGACCGAATCGTCGGGTCACCACCTGACCCCTTCCGCAACCCGCTTGCTTCGCGTCCGCGGCCCAAGAGCGGCCCACGCAGCCAGCGCGGTACGAGGATAGATTGGCCGTGGAAGCCCCAGGCCGCCCACATCGTGCCCGACGTCGACCCTGAGGGCATCCCCGCCGTCGTCAGGCTTCGAGTGCTTTCTGTCCGCAGCTGCTTGACGCACGCGTTCTTCGACCGGCGTCGGGTCTACAGTCGGCGGTCGTGTCCCTCGACCCGTCGCTCGTCCGCCGTGGCCGCGTCAACGGCCGCTACTTCCGGGAGAACTTCGCCCAGGGCGGGATCGATCTGGTCCAGATCGTCCCGGAGCTGGTGACCAACGCGGATTCGGCGATCGCACTCGGGGGCCGGGCGTCGGGCCGGATCGTGCTGCGTTTCGGGGCGCCCGACCCGGATTTCGCGAGGGAATGGAAGCGGGCGATGCGGCGGCTGCGCGCGCCGGCGCTGCTGGACTGGCGGCACGAGCTGCGCTGCAGCGACGACGGGATCGGGATGGACGCCGCGGCGGTCGATCGGCGGCTCGGTGCGCTCGGCGTGGCGCCCGACGCGAGCGGCCAGCGCGGGCTGTTCGGGCGTGGGCTGCGCGACGTGTGGCTCGCCCAGGGCGGCGGGCGGATCGAAGGGCTGCACGCCGGGCGGCTGGTCGAATCGTGGTTCTTCCCCTCCGGTGGCGACGACCCCTATGCCTACGTGCACGTCCGCGACGAAGCGGCGTGCTCTGCGGCGCGGCGGGAACTCGGGCTCGACGGGTCGGGGACGCGGATCACGGTGCCGCTCGCGTCCGGACGCCTGCCGGCCAACGCGCGCCTGCGGCGGCTGGTCGGCCAGCTCGTGCAGCTGCGGCCGGTGCTGGAGGACCCGATGCGTGAGTTGTGGCTCGAGCTGCCGGGCGAGCCACCGCAGCTCGTTACGCTGCCGGCGCCTGAGCTCGACCG
>JBKOYW010000348.1:0-4040 GCA_046744275.1 Actinomycetota bacterium | reverse complement strand
GACGGCCAGCAGGTCCCGGTCGGATCCACGTTCGACACGGTCAAGGGCCGCGTGAACCTCCAGGCCGCCGGCCGCCAGCGGGCCTGGTTCTACGAGGGCGTGTTCAAGCTCGGCCAGGGCAAGGGTGCGAAGCCGCTCACGACCGTCACGCTCGCCGGCAGGCTCAGCTGCGGAGGCGGAGGGAAGGCCGTCGCCGCGGCCAAGAAGAAGCGCAGACTCTGGGGGGACGGCAAGGGCAAGTTCCGCACGAAGGGCGAGTTCAGCTCGGCGACCGTCCGAGGCACCAGGTGGCTGGTGGAGGATCGCTGCAACGGCACGCTCACGCGCGTGAAGAAGGGCAAGGTCGCGGTGCGTGACTTCGTCCGCAAGCGCACGGTGATCGTGCGTGCCGGCAAGCAATACCTCGCCAAGCGCCGAAGGTGAACTGGGTCTCGGTCTTCGCGAGCTTCCTGGTCGCGCACATGGTCGGCGATTACCTGTTCCAGACCGACTGGCAGGCCCGCCACAAGCGCGGTGGCCTCAGCGGCGGCGTCGCCTTCCGCGCCCTCGCCACCCACGTCACCACCTACACGCTCGCCTTCGCGCCGGCGCTGATCTGGATCGGTGACGAGCTCGACGTCGGCTGGGCGCTGCTCGCGGCCGCGCTGATCTTCCTGCCGCACCTGGTAGTCGACGACGGCCGCATCGTCCGGCTCTACCTAGCCCGCGTCAAACGTGCCGAAGGCTTCGACGTCGGGCTCGCCGCATCGGTCGACCAGTCGTTCCACGTCCTCTCGCTGTTCCTCGTGGCGATCTTGCTGGGAGCGGCATGAAGCGGCGTCGCCTACGGCTCGTCGTAGTCGCGATCCTGGTCGCGATCGGCGTCGGCGCGATCTTCAAGGCGACCGACGCTCTGCCGGAGGCCCAGCTCTCGGCGATCGACACGCTGTTCGACGTCCGCGGCACGCAGGACCCGCCGGCCGACGTCGTGGTCGTCGGGATCGACGACCGGACGCTCGAGGACGGCTCGTGGCCGCTCAACCGCCACCGCCATGCGCGCGTCATCGACCGGCTGACCGACGCGGGCGCCGCGGTCATCGCGTTCGACATCCAGTTCACCGAGGCGAGCGAGTTCGCCGACGCCGACACGGCGCTCATCGAGGCGGTCCGCGCGTCCCGCCGGGTCGTCCTGGCCACGACCGAGGTCGCCCCGGACGGCTCGACGGCGATCTTCGGCGGCGGCGAGGCGCTGAAGTACAGCCGCGCGATCCCCGCGAACGGGAACCTCACGCCCGACGAGGACGGCGTCATCCGCCGCTTCACCGCCCGCCCGCAAGGGCTGGAGTCGTTCGCGTTCGCGGCGGCGCGCGTCAAGACGGGCAAGGCCCCCGGGCTCGACGGGCCGTCCGCGCTGATCGACTTCCCCGGGCCCCGCCGCAGCATCCGCCAGCTCAGCTTCCGCGACGTCGAGTACGGGAGCTTCGACCCGGAGGCGGTCCGCGGCAAGGTCGTGGTCGTCGGCGCCACCTCGCCCCGGCTCCAGGACGTCCACCGGACGGCGACCGACTCGGCGATGCCCGGCCCCGAGGTCCAGGCCGCGGCGATCGCCGCCGCGCTCGAAAGGTTCCCGCTCGACGAGGCCCCTGACTGGGTCGACTGGCTGCTGATCGTCGCGCTCGGCGCGGTCGCGCCGATCGTCGGGTACCGGTTCGGGACCGCGATCGGGCTGCTCGCCGGGCTCCTCGCCGTCGCCGCGTTCCTCGGCGGCGTGGTGATCGCGTTCGGCCAGGGCGTCGTCCTGTCGATCGTGCCGCCGCTCGCCGCCGCGTCCGTCGGCCTCGTCGGCACGCTGCTGCTCGCCAACCCGGTCGCCCACCCGCGCTTCAACCGGTTCCTGGACATCGTGAGCCCGGCCGAGGGCATGAACCTCCGGACCCGCCGGCTGCGGGCCGTGATGCTGCTCGGCACGGCGGTATCGGTCGCGCTGCTCGGGCTCGGCTTCCAGGCCGTGGACGTCCTCAAGAAGCTCGAGCTCACGACCGTCGACCGGCGGTTCGACATCCGCGGCGAGCGCCCGCCGGGCCCGGTCGTGGTGGTCGCGATCGACGACAAGACGTTCGACGAGCTCGGGAGCTTCACCTTCCCGTTCAGCCGCAACCTGCACGCGCGCGTGATCCGCCGGCTCGCCGACGCGGGCGCGAAGGTCATCGTCTACGACGTCCAGTTCACGGAGCGAAGTGGCAACGACGCCGCGGACACGCGCCTGATCGAGGCGACCCGAGCGGCGGGCAACGTGGTGCTCTCGACGACGGAAGTCGCCGAGGACGGGTCGACCGCGATCTTCGGCGGCGGCGAGGTGCTGGCCTACAGTCGCGGCGTCCCGGCCAACGGCAATGCGGTGAACGACGACGACGGGCGCATCCGCCGCTTCCCGTTCCAGCCGCAGAAGCTCGACTCGCTGGCGACCGCGGCGCTCGACTTCGGAGGCGGCATCAAGACCCCGCCGGGCGAGACGGCGTGGATCGACTACGCGGGCCCGACGCGCTCGGTGCCGTACATCAGCTTCATGGACGTGATGCGCGGGAAGTTCCGCCCGTCCGACATCCGCGGCAAGTACGTGGTCGTGGGCGCGTCGGCGCCGTCGCTGCAGGACCGGCACTCGACCTCCACGACCGGGTCCGGCCTGATGCCGGGGCCGGAGATCTGGGCGCACGCGATAAACACCGGCCTGCGCGGCTTCCCGCTGCACACCGTGCCGTGGTGGGTCGACGCGCTCCTGCTCGTCCTGCTGGCGGTTGCGGCACCGCTGGCCGCGTTACGCGCGCGGACGGGCCTCGCGCTCGGGCTCGCCGGCCTGCTGCTCGCCGCCTTCCTGGTCGCAGCGCAGCTCGCGTTCAACGAAGAGCAGGCGATCCTGGCCGTCGCCACCCCCGTGATCGCCGCCATCGTGGCGATCGCCGCCACCGCCGCGATCCACGGCCTCACGGTCGCGTTCGAGCGGGCCAACACGCGCGACGCGTTCGCGCGGTTTGTGCCCGAGTCCGTGGTCGACCAGGTGCTCGAGGACGCTGAGGGCGTCCGCCTCGGCGGCGTGCGCGGCGAGGCGACCGTCATGTTCAGCGACCTGCGCGGCTTCACCTCGTTCGCCGAGACGCTTGAGCCGGAGCAGGTGATCGCGGCGCTCAACCGCTACCTGACGGCCATGAGCGAAGCGATCCTCGACCACGGCGGGACGCTGGTCGCCTACATGGGCGACGGCATCATGGCCGTGTTCGGAGCGCCACTGAAGCAGGACGACCACGCCGACCGGGCACTGGCCGCGGCGCGCGACATGCTCGACCGACTGGACGGGTTCAACCAGTCGCTGCGCGACGAGGGCCTGCACGAGGGCTTCAAGATGGGCATCGGGCTCAACAGCGGGCCCGTGATGTCGGGCAACGTCGGCTCAGAGCGCCGGCTGGAGTACACGGCGCTCGGTGACACGACGAACACTGCCGCGCGCCTGGAGGGGATGACCAAAGGCACTCCGCACCAGCTGTTTCTGGCCGACAGCACGCACGAGGCGCTCACGCGGCCCGCCGACGACCTCATCGAGGTCGGCGAGTTCGAGGTCCGCGGTCGCAAGGCCACGATCAAGCTCTGGTCGCTCGCCGAGCCGGGTCAGCCCGCGCCGCCCGAGCCCACTCCGGCCACGGCGGGGGCGTGACCGTGGGCCTCGACGTCCGGCCAGGCCAGAGCACTTGCACGCCATCGAGCAGCCGGTTTACGGTTGCTCACGGGGAAGGACCGCCCGGCAACTGCAGGCGGGAACGGGACGTGACCACAGAGAGGACGACGTTGTGAGCCAGGTGCTCGAGCCCACCGGTGACGCCGGCAAGACCTACACCCTTGCCAGCTGGCTGCCGACGCTACGGATCAGCGGTCGCCCGCGACCGGCATCCACGCTGCAGGAGGACGCCGTCACGATCTTCCTGGCGGCCTTCACGCTGGTCGCGCTGTTCTGGGACGGCCTTCGCCACAACGGCCTGACCGGTGTGGACAACTTCTTCTCGCCCCCGCAC
>JBKOYW010000427.1:0-4986 GCA_046744275.1 Actinomycetota bacterium | reverse complement strand
CACCGGGGCCAAGCGCCTGTGCCGGCTGTGCGAGCGCCGCGCGTGCGAGCGCTGCCCGGTCGCGCGGGCCGCGTGACCGATACGTTCCCGTCGTGCCCACGCTCGAGGAGCTCGAAGCCGTCGCGCGCGGCGCGGCGCCCGCGCCGCTCGACGCCGCCGACCACGAGCGGATCGCCGCCGGCCGGGCGGTCGTCGAGACCGCGCTGGAGGCCGGCACCGCGGTCTATGGCGTCACCACCGGCTTCGGGCAGCTCGAGAACGTGCGGATCGCGCGCGCCGACGCCGCGCAGCTCCAGCTCAACCTCCTCCGCTCGCACGCGGTCGGCTCCGGCCCGCCGCTGCCGGAGGAGATCGTGCGCGGCATGCTGCTGCTGCTCGCGTCGTCGCTCCGGCAGGGCCACTCGGGCGTGCGGGCCGAGCTGGTCGAGCTCGTGCTGGCGCTGCTCGAGCGCGGCGTGACGCCGGTGATACCCAGCAAGGGGTCGGTCGGGTCGTCTGGCGACCTGGCGCCGCTCGCCCATCTCGGGCTCGTGCTGATCGGCGAGGGCGAGGCGACCATCGGCGGCGACGTGCTGCCGGGCCGCGAGGCGCTCGCGCGGGCCGGGCTCACGCCGATCGCGTTGTCGGCCAAGGAAGGCCTGGCGATCATCAACGGCACGCACCTGATGGCCGCCGCCGGTGCGCTCGCCGTGCGCGACGCGCAGCGGCTGCTCGACGCCGCGGTCGTCGCGGTGGCGCTCTCCTTGGAGGCGTTCAAGGGCTCGACCGTGCCGTTCGACGCACGGCTCCACAACCTCCGTCGCCAGCCCGGCCCCGCGGCGATCGCCGCGCGGCTGCGGGCGCTGCTCGACGGCAGCCCGGTGGTCGCCAGCCACGCCGACTGTGGCCGCGTGCAGGACCCGTACACGCTGCGCTGCGCGCCGCAGGTGCTGGGCGCGGTCGCGGACGCGCTCGGCTACGTCGCGGGCGCGATCGAGCGCGAGCTGGGCGCGGTGACCGACAACCCGCTCGTGGCCGGCGACGACATCCTGTCCGGCGGCAACTTCCACGGCCAGCCGCTGTCGCTGCCGCTCGACCACCTGGCGCTCGCCCTGTGCGAGCTGGCGTCGTTCTCCGAGCGCCGCATCTACGCCCTGCTCTCCCCCGGCTACGCCGGCCTGCCGCCGTTCCTGACGCCGAAGCCCGGCCTCTCCTCCGGGTTGATGATCGCCCAGTACGCAGCCGCCGCGCTCGTCAACGAGTCGCAGGTCCTCGCGCACCCGGCGGGCGCCGGCTCGATCCCCACCAGCGCCGGGCAGGAGGACTTCAACTCGATGGGCGCGCTGGCGGCGCTGAAGGCGCGGACGGCGGCCGAGAACGCCGCCCAGGTCGTCGCCACCGAGCTGGTGTGCGCGGTCCAGGGACTGGAGTTCCACCGGCCGCTGCAGAGCACGCCCGCGCTCGAGTCGGCCGCCGCCCGCGTGCGCGAGTACGTCCCGCGCGTGGAGGAGGACCGCTCGCTGGCCGGCGAGCTCGCCGGGCTGGCCGAGGCCGTGCGCACTGGGGAGGTGGTTCTGTGAGGTGCCGAGGCTGGGTCCAGGAGGCGGCGCTGCGGATGCTCGAGAACAACCTGCACCCGGACGTCGCCGAGCGCCCCGAGGATCTCGTCGTCTACGGCGGGATCGGCAAGGCCGCGCGCAACCCGGCCGCGATGGAGGCGATCAAGCGCGAGCTGATTCGGTTGGGCGATCGCGAGACGCTGCTCGTGCAGTCGGGCAAGCCTGTCGGCGTGTTCGAGACCCATCCGGACGCGCCGCGGGTGCTGATCGCGAACTCCAACCTCGTGCCGAACTGGGCAACCTGGGACACGTTCCGGGAGCTCGACGCGGCCGGGCTGATGATGTACGGCCAGATGACGGCGGGGTCCTGGATCTACATCGGAACGCAGGGGATCCTCCAGGGCACGTACGAGACGTTCGCCGCCATCGCGCGCCAGCGGTTCGGTGGCTCGCTCCGCGGACGGCTCGTGGTGACCGCGGGCTTGGGCGGGATGGGCGGCGCGCAGCCGCTGGCGGTGACGCTCAACGAGGGCTGCGCGCTGTGCGTCGAGGTCGACCTGTACCGGATCGAGCGGCGGATCGAGACCGCGTACCTCGACGAGCGGGCGGGCTCGCTCGACGACGCGCTCGCCCGGCTCGACGCCGCCCGCCGCGAGGGCCGCGCGCTGTCGATCGGCCTGCTCGGCAACGCCGCCGAGGTGCTGCCCGAGCTGGCGGGCCGGGGCGTGGAGATCGACGTGGTGACGGACCAGACGAGCGCCCACGACCCGCTCAACGGCTACGTCCCCGCCGGGCTGACCGTCGAGCAGGCCGAGGTGCTGCGCGCCGCCGATCCCGGGGACTACCTGCGGCGGGTCGGCCAGAGCGCCCTGGCGCACGTGGCGGCGATCCGCCAGCTGCAGCAGGCAGGTGCCGAGGCGTTCGACTACGGCAACGCGCTGCGCGGGCTGGCGGCCGAGCACGGCGACGCGCAGGCGTTCAGCTATCCGGGCTTCGTCCCCGCCTACATCCGCCCGCTGTTCTGCGAGGGCAAGGGGCCGTTCCGGTGGGTCGCGCTGTCCGGCGATCCCGCCGACATCGCGATCACCGACGACGCGATCCTCGAGCTCTTCGGCGAGCAGGACCACATCCGGCGGTGGATCGAGCTCGCGCGCGAGCGCGTCCGCTTCCAGGGCCTGCCCGCGCGGATCTGCTGGCTCGGCTACGGCGAGCGGCACGTCGCCGGCCTGCGGTTCAACGAGCTGGTGGCGAGCGGCGCCGTGCGGGGCCCGATCGTGATCGGCCGTGACCACCTGGACGCCGGCTCCGTCGCCTCGCCGCAGCGCGAGACCGAGTCGATGCTCGACGGATCGGACGCGGTCGCCGACTGGCCGATCCTCAACGCGCTCGTCAACACCGCCACGGGGGCGAGCTGGGTCTCGTTCCACCACGGCGGCGGCGTCGGGATGGGCAAGTCGCTGCACGCCGGGCAGGTGATCGTGGCCGACGGGACGCCCGAGGCGGGCGAGCGGATCCGCCGCACGCTGCTCGCCGATCCCGGGATGGGCGTGATCCGCCACGCCGACGCCGGCTACCCCGAGGCGCTGGCGGCGGCCGAGCGGCTCGGTGTGCGGGTCCCGATGCGATGAGGATCACGATCCGCGGCGCTTCGCAGGTGCTGCTGCCGCCCGAGGACGGGCTCCCCTACCTGCGCAGGCCGGCCGACCTGCGGCTCGAACCCGGCTCGCTCACGATCGAGGACGGCGTGATCGTCGCGCTCGAGGACGACCCCGGCGCCGATGTGGTGATCGACGCCTCCGGTCGCGCGGTGATCCCGGGCTTCGTCGACTGCCACACGCACCTGCCGTTCGTCGGCTGGCGCGCGGAGGAGTACGAGCAGAAGGTGACCGGAGTGCCGTACGAGGAGATCGCGCGCAGCGGCGGCGGGATCGCGTCGTCGGCGCGGGCACTGGCCGCCGCGGGCGACGAGGAGGTGCTCGCGCAGGCGCGCGGCGTGCGCGAGGAGATGCTCACCTCCGGGACGACGACGGTCGAGACCAAGACCGGCTACGGACTGTCGTACGACGCCGAGCTGCGCCTCGTGAGGCTCGCCCGCCAGGTGGGGGATCGGGTGACGGGCCTGTTCGCCCACGCGATCCCGCCCGGGTACGACGCTGCGGGCTGGATGGACGAGGTCGACCGGCTCGCGGCCGTGGCGGAGGTCGACGCGCTCGACATCTACGTCGAGTCGGTCGCCTTCCGCAACGAGGACCTCGAGCGTCTCGGTGAGATCGCGCGCCGCGAGGGCGTCCCGCTGCGCGCGCACGTGGAGCAGTTCAACGCCAACCGGTCGGTCCCGGTGGCGGTTGCGGCCGGTGCCCGCTCGGTCGACCACCTCGCCTGCCTGCATCCCGACGACCTCGCGCCGCTCGCCGCCGCCGAGTGCGCCGCGGTGCTGCTGCCCGGCGCCGAGTTCCTCGGCGCGGAGGAGCTGGCGCCTGGCCGCGCCCTGGCCGACGCGGGCGCGATCTGCGTGCTCGCCACGGACTGCAATCCCGGGACCTCGCCGGTCACCTCGCTGCCCGTGGTCATCGGACTGGCGGTGCGCCGCTACGGCTGGACGGTGCGCGAGGCCCTCGCCGCGTGCACGCTCAACGCCGCGTGGGTCCTGGGGCTGCGCGACCGCGGCACGATCGAGGTCGGGAAGCGCGCGGACCTCGTCGTCCTCGACGGCCCGGTCGAGCACATCGCCTATCGCTTCGGCCACAACCCGGTCGCCGAGGTGGTCGCGGCGTGATCACCGCCGCCGAGCTCGAGACGCTGCTGTCCGACCTGATTCCCATCGGGCTGGACGAGAACGGCGCCACGACCCGGCTGGCGTGGACCGACGAGGACGAGCGGGCGGCGGGCTGGTTCGCGCGCCGCGCTGCGGCGCTCGGGCGGCGGCTGGAGCGCGATCCCGCCGGCAACCTGTGGGCCTGCCCGGACACGCCCGGGCCGTGGTGGGCGGTCGGCTCGCATCTCGACAGCGTGCGCGCGGGCGGGCGGTTCGACGGCGCGCTCGGCGTCGCCGCCGCGTTCGCGGTGGCCGAGCGTGCGCCGCTGGCCGTCATCTCGTTCGCCGACGAGGAGGGCGCGCGGTTCAACACGCCGACGTTCGGATCGCGCGCCCTGGTCGAGCGGCTCGACGTCGACGACGCCCTCGATCGCGTGGACGAGCACGGGGTCACGCTCGGCGACGCGATGGCGTCCGCCGGCGTCGATCCCGACGGGCTCGCGACCGCGCCGGAGTGGCTCGAGCGCCTGGCGGGGTTCCTCGAGCTCCACATCGACCAGACGCGCGACCTCGCGGCGGCGCGACGGCCGGCCGGCGTCGTCACGCGCCTGGCGGCGAGGCTGCGGCTCGAGGTCGAGCTCTCCGGGCGGGCCGACCACGCGGGCACGACGCCGCGCGAGGAGCGCCACGACG
>JBKOYW010000205.1:0-4305 GCA_046744275.1 Actinomycetota bacterium | reverse complement strand
CGCCTGGCCCTCGCGGCGCCGCGCGAACCGCTGCTGGCTCGAGCCGCCCGCTCGGTGGCGGCCGTGGACGTTCCGGCTGCCAACCTTCGAGGCGACGAGCCGGCGGCCGGAGAACACGCCGGCGGCATGGCCGCCGAGCCGCACGAGGATCACGCCGACGACGCGGTCGCGGCTCGCGTGCTCGAGCAGCGGCGCCGGGTGGAACCCCTCGCGGGTGCCCGTGGCGGTCAGCGGCGGGAACGGCGGGTCGCACTCCGCGGTCGCGGCGCCGACGAACGTCACGCGCTCGGCGCGCATCTCGGTGCGCGTCACCGGCCCGTTGCGCTCGGCCCAGCGATCGAGCCAGCGGCCGAGCCGCTCGGGCGGCACCTCGTAGCGCTCCATGCCGGCTGGATAGCATGCGCCGCCGATGAGCTGGCAGGTCTATCTCTCCGGGGAGATCCACACCGACTGGCGCGAGCGGATCGTGCAGGGCGCCGAGGCGGCCGGGCTCGACGTCGAGTTCACGAGCCCCGTCACGGACCACGCGGCGAGCGACGACTGCGGCGTCGCGATCCTCGGGCCGGAGGACAACCCGTTCTGGAAGGACCACCAGGGCGCGGGCGTCAACGCCATCCGCACGCGCACGCTGCTCGAGCGCGCCGACGTGGTCGTCGTGCGCTTCGGCGAGCAGTACCGCCAGTGGAACGCGGCGTTCGACGCCGGCCAGGCGGCCGCGCTCGGCAAGCCGCTCGTGACGCTCCATCCCGAGCAGCACGACCACGCGCTCAAGGAGGTCGACCGTGCCGCGCTCGCGGTCGCGCGCGAGCCCGAGCAGGTCGTGGCGCTGCTCCGCTACGTGCTCGAGGGGACGCTATGAGCCACGTCGCGGCCGAGGATCGCTACGAGCACATGCCGTACCGCCGAACGGGCCGCAGCGGGCTGCTGCTTCCGGCGATCTCGCTCGGCCTGTGGCACAACTTCGGTGACGACGCGCCGCTCGAGACACAGCGCGCCGTGCTCTGCCGCGCGTTCGACCTCGGCGTGACCCACTTCGACCTCGCCAACAACTACGGGCCGCCGTACGGGTCGGCCGAGCGCAACTTCGGCCGCATCCTGCGCGAGGACCTGGCGCCGTATCGCGACGAGCTGATCATCTCCAGCAAGGCCGGCTACGACATGTGGCCCGGGCCGTACGGCGAGTGGGGCTCGCGCAAGTACCTGCTCTCGAGCCTCGACCGAAGCCTCCAGCGGATGGGGCTCGACTACGTCGACATCTTCTACTCGCACCGCTTCGATCCCGACACCCCGCTCGAGGAGACGCTCGGCGCGCTCGACA
Organism: Actinomycetota bacterium; assembly: GCA_046744275.1. Classification (GTDB taxonomy): domain Bacteria; phylum Actinomycetota; class Thermoleophilia; order Solirubrobacterales; family Solirubrobacteraceae; genus DASSUW01. The sequence continues at coordinate 2,987 of JBKOYW010000205.1, read as the reverse complement.
GCGCGGTGCGAGCGGGCAAGGCGCTGTACGTCGGCGTCTCGTCCTACTCCGGCCCGCGGACTGCGGAGGCCGTGCGGATCCTGCGCGACCTCGGCACGCCGCTGCTGATCCACCAGCCCTCCTATTCGCTGCTGAACCGCTGGATCGAGGAGGACCTGCTCGGCGTGCTCGGGCGCGAGGGCGTCGGCTGCATCGTGTTCTCGCCGCTCGCCCAGGGGATGCTGACCGACAAGTACCTCGACGGCATCCCGGAGGGAACGCGGGCGGCCGAGGGGCGGTTCCTGACGGCGGAGATGCTCGACTCGGCGCTGACGCACGTGCGAGCGCTGAACGACATGGCGCAGCGGCGCGGCCAGACGCTGGCGCAGATGGCGATCGCATGGACGCTCCGTGACCCGCGCGTGACGTCGGCGCTGATCGGCGCCCGGACGGTCGCGCAACTCGAGGACAGCCTCGGCGCGCTGAGCGGGCTCGAGTTCGCCGACGAGGAGCTGGAGGAGATCGACCGCCACGCGGTCGAGGCCGGGATCAACCTCTGGAAGGCCTCGAGCGACGCCTGACGGCGCGACACTCCCCGCCGAGGCTCTGGAGCGCTGGGCGCGCGCGCTGCTGGAGGCGGCCGGGCTCGAACCCGATGCGGCCGCGACGGTGGCGGCCTCGCTCGTCTGGACCAGCCTGCGGGGCACCGACTCCCACGGCATCGCGCGCGTGCCGATCTACGTCGAGCGCCTGCGCGGCGGCGTGCTCAACCCGCGGCCGCGGCCGTCGGTGCTGCGCCGCGACGGCGCGATCGCGGTGGTCGACGGCGATCAGGGGCCCGGCCAGGTCGCCGCGCTGTTCGCCACCGACCTCTCGATCGAGCTCGCGCGCGAGTACGGCGTCGGCGTCGTGAGCGTGCGGCGCAGCGCCCACTACGGCGCAGCCGCGTACTACGCGATGCGCGCGGCCGAGCAGGGACTGGTGGCGATGTCGATGACGAACACCGAGCCGCTGGTGATCCCTTACGGCGGGTCCGAGCCGGCGCTCGGCACGAACCCGATCTGCCTCGCCGCCCCGTCGGCGGGCGGCATCTTCAACGTCGACATGGCGACCAGCCAGGTGGCGATGAACCGGGTCTGGAACGCGCGTGACGAGGGGCGGCCGATCCCGGAGGGCTGGGGCGTCGACGCCGAGGGCCGGACGACGACCGACGCCGCCGCCGCCGTCGCCGGGATGCCGCTCGGCGGCTACAAGGGCTACGGGCTCGCGCTGATGGTCGAGGTGCTGTGCGGCGTGCTGGCCGGCGCGGGAGTTCGCGCCGGTGTCGGCGAGCTCTACGGCGGGAGCCCAGAGCCGCAGGACACCGGCCACTTCCACCTCGCGATCGACCCGGAGCGGACCGTCGGCCGCGACCGCTTCGCCTCCGTGCTCGCCGGGCTCCTCGCCGAGCTGCGGGCGATCCCAGCCGCGCCGGGGTTCGACGAGGTGCTGGTGGCCGGCGATCCCGAGGACCGTGCGCGCGCGGAGCGCGAGCGGTCGGGCATCCCGATCGAGCCCGCGCTGTGGGGGACGCTGAGCGCGCTGAGCGACGAGCTCGGCGTCCCGGTCCCCTGAGGCTCAGGTCGCGATCGCGCACACGGCGACAGCCGCCGAGGGCGCCGACTTCGACTCGGGCTCGTTCTCGCGGGCCTGAGGCGGTCGCGGTGAATATCGGGTGACGCCGGGTAGCCTGCGGGCGATGCCGCAGCCGCGCCGCCTGCCGTCCGCCCGCGAGATCCCGTGGACCGAGCTGCGCCGCCGCGCCGCGATCGTCTACCTGTGGCTCCAGGACGGCTGGAACGAGCTGTCGGCGGCCGAGCGGTCCGAGGTCCGCAAGCTGCTTACGAAGTCGCGCGGGAGGCCGCGGAACCTTTCGAAGGGCGAGGCGAAGCGCCTCGGGCAGCTCGCGGGCCGCGCGGCGAGCGCTGCGGCGCGACGGCGCCGACGCTAGACCGTCACCAGTTCGAGTCGAAGGTGCCCGGGCGCGCGACCGGCGGCAGCTCACGCACGGTGGCGCCTTGTTCACGGCGCCGCCGTGGACGATGGCCAGCCGTACCGCAAGTCCGCGGCCCACGCGTCGTTGGAGGCAGGCATGGACGACACGACGCTGCGCCGGCGTGAGTTCCTGGCGCGCACCGCCGCGGCCGCCGGGCTCGCCTAATTCCTCACTGATGAAAGAGGTTTGACAGTAGATCGGATGAGGTACGGCCCCGCGGTTGTGGTTCACGACCTCGATGTTGTTGCCGTCGGGGTCGAGCACGTAGGCGGCGTAGTAGCCGGGGTGGTACTCCGGCCGCTCGCCGGGCGCGCCGTCGTCGCGGTAGCCGGCGTCCACGAGACGGCCCGCTTAACTGACGCGCCCGCCGCGGCTGGGGATCCGCGGCGGGCGTGTAGGGAGAGAGGAGGAGGGGGAGGGGGAGGGAGGGTCAGGCTCGACCGACGGTCACCACGTCGAGGCGAAGGTGCCCGGGCGCGAGACCGGCGGCAGCTCACGCACGGTGGGGAGCGTGAAGAAGTGGGGGGCGCTGGCGGCGGGCTGGCGGGGAGTGACGGTGACGGTCACCGGAAGCTCCTAGCGGCGGCGGCGCCGGCGCTCGACGCGCACGGTGTGCACGGCGGCGGCGTGGACGATGGAGATGTCGGTGGGGCTCATGGCAGGAATACTCCCGCCACGTGCCACCTGCCTCTATCGCGGTGCCCAGCGTCTTCGAGTTCGGCCCTCCCCTACCGGTGTGCGGGCAGCCGCACCCCTACAGGAACACGGCCTCCGGCAGCAGCGCGCCGACGATGTACTGGCCCGCGTCGACGACCTCGGAGATCTTCAGGTCGACGCACAGACTGGCGAGCACGTAGGCGTCCTCGCGGGTGAGCCCGTAGCTGCCGGAGACGTGGTCGATCATCGCCCGCACCGCGTCCTGCGCGGCGATGTAGAGGTCCCCGCCGACGCCCGTGGTCCCGTAGAACGGCGC
>JBKOYW010000343.1:0-5676 GCA_046744275.1 Actinomycetota bacterium | reverse complement strand
GCGTGGGCGTGATCGCCACCCTGGCCGCGCGGCGCATCGCCGGCGGGCGGCCGTCGCCGGGCTGGGGCGGCCCGGTGGCGGGGCTCGCGTCCGGCGCGCTGTCGACGTCGACCACCACCGCGGGGCCGCCGCTGATCGTCTACCTGCTCGGCCGCCGGCTCGAGCCCGTCCAGGTGCGCGACACGATGCCGGTCTGCTTCCTCGGCTTCAGCGTCGTCTCCGTGCTCGCGCTGTGGATAACCGGCACGAGCGGCGCGGTTCCGGACGCCGAGCTCGTCGCCATCCTCATCCCAGTGGTCGCCGCCGGCCACCTCGCCGGGCGGCCGCTGTTCGCGGCGCTCGTACGCGGCGGCCGGTACGAGGCCGTGCTCACCTCGGTGCTGATCGTGTCGGTCGTCGCGGGCTTGGTTGCGGCGGTGCTCTGACGCGATACGTTTGGCGCGACCGGACGAGAGAGAGGGAATATGGCGCAGGCTCACGGCGATCGGCTCACCGCGGTGGACGCGTCGTTCCTGGCCCAGGAAGGCCAGAACGCTCATATGCACATCGGCGCGGTGATGGTCTTCGAGGGCCCGCCGCCGGGATTCGAGGACTTCGCGGACCACGTCCGCGGGCGGCTGCATCTCGTACCGCGCTACCGCCAGAAGCTCGCCGTGCCGCCGCTCGAGACCGGCCGGCCGCTGTGGGTGGACGACCCAAGCTTCAATCTCGAGTACCACCTGCGCCATACCGCCCTGCCCGAGCCGGGCAGCGAGGAGCAGCTGCGCGCGCTCGCGGCGCGGATCCACTCGCAACGCCTCGACCGCACGAAGCCGCTGTGGGAGCTGTGGCTGGTGCAGGGGCTCGACGACGGGCGCTTCGCCCTGATCTCCAAGACGCACCACGCGCTGGTCGACGGCGTCGCCGGGGTCGACCTCGCGACCGTCCTCTTCGACCTCGAGCCCGTGCCGCCGGCAATCCCGCACGAGGGGGAGCCGTGGGTGCCGCAGCACGAGCCGAGCGCGGCCGCGATGGCCGCCCGCGGCGTCCGCGGCCTGGTCGAGCTGCCGTTCTCGCTGGCCGGCCGCGCCCTGCGCGCGGCGTCCCAGCCCACCTCGTCCCTGCACGCCGCGCGCGAGTCGGTCGAGGGCGTCGCCGAGGTCGCCTGGGCGGCCCTCAACCCGGCGCCGGACACCCCGCTGAACGTGCCGATCGGCCCGCACCGGCGGCTGGTGATGATCCGCAGCGAGCTGAGCGACTTCAAGCAGGTCAAGGACGCGTTCGGCGGAACGGTGAACGACGTCGTGCTTACCGTCGTGGCCGGAGGCCTGCGGCGCTGGCTGCGCTCACGCGGCGTGCGCACGGAGGGCCTGGAGCTGCGTGCACTCGTGCCGGTGTCGATCCGCAGCGCCGACGAGCACGGCCACATGGGCAACCGACTCGCGGCGATGCGCGGGCCGCTGCCGGTCTACGTCGAGGACCCGGTCGCGCGCCTGCAGGTCGTGCGCCAGGCGATGGACGGCCTGAAGGAGTCCAAGCAGGCGGTCGGCGCCGAGGTGCTCGCGGGCGTGCAGAACCTCGCGCCGCCGACCGTGCTCGCCCAGGCGTCGCGGATCAACTTCTCCACGCGGCTGTTCAACCTGCTCGTCACCAACGTGCCCGGCCCGCAGTTCCCGCTCTACGCGCTCGGCCGCGAGCTGCAGGACCTGTTCCCGGTCGCCTTCCTGCCGCGCGACCACGCGCTCGCGGTGGCGATCATGTCCTACAACGGCGGGATGGACTTCGGCCTGCTCGGCGACTACGACGCGATGCCGGACCTCGACGCGCTCGGCGAGATGTTCATGGACGCGCGCGACGAGCTGGTCTCGGCCGCCCGCGCGCAGAGCTCCAACGGCGCGGCTAGTAGCCCAAGGCGAACTTCGCGTCCTCGGACATCTTCTCCGGCGTCCAAGGGGGCGTGAAGATCATGTTCGGGATGACTTCCTCGACGCCCGGGACCTCGCCCACGAACTCCTTCATCTGCTCGGACACCTGAGGCCCGATCGGGCAGGCGGGCGTGGTCAGCGTGAAGGTCACGCTCACGGTGCCGCCGTCGATCTCGACGCCGTAGACCAGGCCGAGCTCGACGAAGTCGAGCCCCAGCTCCGGATCGATCACGTTGCTCAGGGCGTCGATGACGTCGTCTTCGTCAACCATCCCCCCGAGTGTAGGGAGTTCGTTCACAAGCCTGTACGAACCCGGCGGTATGTATTAGCTTGCCGGGATCGTTCACTTCGACGAGCAGCTGGCGATCATGAGGATCGTGGGGGACGAGGATCGGACGACGAGCGGACGACGTCGCCGACCCATTTCCGCGGCGCTGAAGGCGACCCGCGACGTCATCGTCGACCTGTCCGAGCTGCGCTTCGCCGACCCGTCGCTGATGATCGATCTCGCGTGCCTGGCCCAGCGCCTGCGCGCCCAGGGCCGCGTGCTGTGGCTGAACGACGCACCGCCGAACATCCGCATGCTGATCGAGACCATGGGCCTGCACCGGCTGCCCGCCGTCCGGCTCGACGGCCCGCTGCCGGCGCTCAGCTCGTAGCCGCGGCCAGGCGTTCGAGCGAGTCCCGCAGCGAGCGGGCCACATCGCGGCGCCCGAACGCGCGGATCACGAGGCCGCGGACGGGTCCGGCGGGCTCCTGCGCCGAGTGCAGGCGCACGCGCGTGCCGGCCGCCTCCGGCACGAGCTCGATCGTGAAGTCGGTCGACGCCGCGAAGCGCGGGGCGGGCTTGCCCTCGAGCCGCTCGGCCTCGTGACGCCACGCGAGCGTGCGCGGCGGATCCCAGCGCGTGATCACCTGGTCGACCTCCGACCGCTTCTTCCCCCAGTGGCCGTGCTGGCGCCGCCGCTGGCCCGCCCCGTCCGGCCCTTCGAGCACCTCGACGCGCTCCGCGAACGTGAACCACTCGGGCAGCCGCGCCGGGTCGCTGACCAGCGGCCACAGCACGTCCGGCGCGGCGAGGATGCTGCGCTCTTCTCGGACCTCGATCATGGCCGCGAGCCTATCATTTTTAGTTCCGATCTTGAACAGTCCCGAACATGAACGATTTGAGCGCACCTACCGCCGGATCTGGGGCGCCCTGCACCGCGGCGACGAGCCGGGGCTCTCGCAGCACGAGCGCCAGCTGCTGCACCACGTACCCGCCGAGGGCGGCGTGGCGCTGACCGACCTCGCGCGCCACCTCCTCCTCCCCAAGAGCACGGCGTCGGTGGCGATCAAGGACCTCGAACGGCGCGGGTTCGTCCGCCGCCGCCGCGACGCGCGCGACGAGCGGCGGCTGGCAATCGTCCTCACCGCCGAAGGCCGGCGGCGCGTGGCCGCCGACACGGTGCTCGAGCCGGAGCCGCTTGCCCGTGCGCTGGCGGCGCTCCCGCCGTCGCGGCGGGCCGCGCTGCTCGACGGCTTCGAGGCGCTCGCCGACGCCGCCGAGCGGACGTCGTAACGTGTGAGGTGCTCCCCATGCTTCTGCCTCTCGTCCTGCTCTTCATCCTGGTGCCGATCGCCGAGCTCGCGGTGATCATCCAGGTCGGCGAGGCGATCGGCGTGTGGTGGACGATCGCCCTCCTGATCGCCGACTCGATCCTGGGCTCGGTGCTCATGCGCTCGCAGGGGCGGGCGGCGTGGCGGCGCTTCAACGACACGACGCGGGCAGGGCGCGTGCCGGCGCGCGAGGTGCTCGACGGCGCGCTGGTCATCTTCGGCGGCGCGCTGCTCCTGACGCCGGGGTTCATCACCGACGTCCTCGGCCTGTTCCTGCTGCTCCCGCCCACCCGCGCGGTCGTCCGCACGGTGCTCGCGCGCCGGCTCGCACACCGGCTGGTCGCGTCGATGACCGGCCCGCGCGTCCGGCCGCGGCGGGACTACGACGTCGAGGGCACCGCCGTCGACGTCGACGCCGATCGCGTCGGCCCGCCCCGGGAGGCGCCCTGATCGACGCGGAGTCCGAGCGCGCCCGGCAGCCGACCGGCCCGGGCTTCACCGACGCGGTGTCGTTCAGCTTCGCCGACCCGGCGGCGGGCCTGTACGGGCTCGCGAGGCTCGACCTGGCGGGCGCCGACGGCGCGCGCGACGCCAGCGCGCTCGCGGTGCTCTACTCCGGCCGCGATGTGGTCGCGGCGCTGGCGCAGGGCGATGTCCCCATAGACGCCGACGCTGGCTTCGAGCACCTCGCGCTGCGCGGGCTCGAGGCCACGATCGACGAGCCGCTGCGCCAATGGAGCGTGCGCTTCGACGACGGCCCGCACGGCTTCGAGCTCACGTTCGACGCCTCGGGGCCGCCGGCCGATCTCGGGCCCTCGGAGCCGGCCGCGTGCGCCGGCTACGTGCAGCTCTGCCACGTGCACGGCACGGCACGCACCGGCGGCCGGGAGCACGAGGTGCGCGGCGTCGGGCAGCGCGCACACGCGTGGGGCGAGCGGGACTGGGAGCGGATCGGCTCGACCCGGATCCTGGCCGCGTGGCTGGACGACGGCACCGGCGTGACGGCGGTCGCCATCCGGCCGGCGGGCGCGTCCGACCATGGCGACGAGACGACCTGGGCGACGCTGCTCGGCGCTGCAGGCAGCCTCCGGGTGGACGATCCGCGGCTCTCGACGACCTACGACGACGAGGGCCGTCAGCGCCGCGCCAACCTCGAGCTGTGGGTCGGAGCGGACGACACGTACCCGCGGCGCGTGACCGGTGAGGTCGTGTGCGGCTCGACGCTCGACCTCGGCTCGGTGCGGTTCGACTGCGCGTTCATGCGCTGGCGCATGAACGGCCGCTCGGGCGTCGGGCGCTATGACGTGCTGCGCCCCGCATGATCCAAGCGGTCATCTCGGACTTCGGCGGCGTCCTCACGTCGCCGCTGCTGCTGGCGTTCGAGCGCGTCCAGGACCGGATCGACGTGCAGCCCGAGGCGTACGGCGAGGCGATGGCGCACTCCCTGCGCCACGACGGCGACCACCCGCTGTTCGCGCTCGAGCGCGGTGAGATCAGCGAGGGCGAGTTCCTGGCGCGGCTCGAGCGCGGGCTCGCCGAGGCGGCCGGCATCACCGTGTCGCTCCACGGCTTCGGCGCCCGGCTGATGGAGGCACTGGACCCGAACCAGGAGCTGTTCGACCACTACCGCACGCTGCGCCGCGACCGCGGCCTGCGCTTCGCGCTATGCACGAACAACGTGCGGGAGGGGGAGCCCCTGGGGCGGTCGAAGCTGCCGAACGACGACCTGTTCGAGGACGTCGTCGACTCCGCGTTCGTCGGGACCCGCAAGCCGGAGCCCGAGATCTACGCGATCACGCTCGAGCGGCTCGGCCTCGCCGCCGGGGCGTGCGCGTTCGTCGACGACCTCGAGGTCAACGTCGACGCCGCCCGCGAGGCGGGCATGCATGGGATCGTCTTCCGCGATACCGCGCAGGCGATCGCGGAACTGGCGTCGCTGCTCACCTAAGCTGCGAAACCGCTTCGTCCCATAGCTCCCGCACGGCTGCGCTGTACCCCGCATCCAGCCCGCCTGGCGTGCAGGTCAGGATATTGGCGATGCTCGGTTCAAGCGGTCAGTTCTCGCAGCCGAGGCGGTCCCAGCAGTACAGCTCGATGCACTCGGCAGCGAGCTCTGTGGCGCGCTCCGACGAGAGCCACGGCAGCACCATCTCGAGCGCCTGGTCCTCTGCGA
>JBKOYW010000423.1:0-4763 GCA_046744275.1 Actinomycetota bacterium | reverse complement strand
CCGCTGCGCGCGCTCGCGTGGGGCGGCGTGGCGGCGATCTTCGCCGGCTCGCTGCTGGCGACCGCCGACCTCGCCGGGGTGGGGCTGGTCGTCGCGCTCGCCGCCGTCGCCACGGGCGCGATGGTGTCCGGCTCGCTCGATGCCCCAGAGCGGTTCCTGTGGCTGCTGATCGCCGGTGGCCTGGTGTGCGTGATCGTGCCCGAGCTGGTCTACGTGCGCGACGCGTTCGACGGCAGCGACCTCTACCGCATGAACACCGTCTTCAAGCTCGGCTACCAGGCGTGGGTGCTGCTGGCCGTCGCCGCGGCCTGCGCGCTGCCGTGGGCGACCGCCCACCTGCCACGCCGCGCGTGGCCGGTGTGGGCTGCCGGCGCCGCCGTCATGCTGCTGCTCGGAGCGATCTACCCGTACGCGGGCACGTACGCGCGCAAGGGAGCGTTCGCGAGCTCGCCCACGCTCGACGGTCTTGGCTGGCTGCGCACGGCCTCGCCCGGCGATCCTCCGGCGATCGACTGGCTGCGCGAGAACACGCCCGGCAGCGCAGTCGTGCTCGAGGCGGTGGGGGAGGACTACTCGGCGTTCGGCCACGGCCGCATCTCCACCTTCACCGGCCGTCCGACCGTCCTCGGCTGGGCCGGCCACGAGCTCCAGTGGGACCACCAGCCCGGCGGTCGCGAGGAGGACGTGCGCCGGCTCTACGTCACCTCCAACCTCGCGGAGGCACGCGATCTGATCGGCCGCTACGGCATCGACTACGTCGTCTACGGACCGATCGAGCGCACCACGTACGGCGACGCCGGGCTGGCCAAGTGGGACGAGCTCGGCGAGCGGGTCTTCGATCGCGAGGGCACGACGATCTGGCGGCTCGGCTGACTCAGCGGCGGCGGTAAATCTTGGTGGCTCGCCGCCGGGCGGCTCAGTTGGCTCACCGCCGTCGGTAGAGCTTAGTGGCTCGCCGCCGGGCGTCTCAGTTGGCTCACCGCCGTCGGTAGAGCCACTCCGGCATCCCGCCTGTGGGGCTCCACGGCTCGCGCTTCGTGAACCAGCGCCACCACGCCGCGGGCGTCATCTTGCCGTAGTCGCGCACCCACCAGACGCGGAACGGGAACTCGCGGCCCGCGTAGCCCTCGAGGTCCGAGCCGAGCCGGTCGCGCGCGCCCTGGGTGAGGATCGCGATGTCGGAATCCGGCAGCGTGCCGCTCTTGCCGAGCTCGATGTAACCGGCCGGGAGGTCGCGGAAGTACCACGCCCACGGGAACGTCGCGCCTTCCGAGGCGTCGACGGTGATGCTGAGCGGGCGGTCGGAGCGCTTGGCCTCGGCCACCACCTCGTCGGCGATCTTCGCGACCTCCTCCGAGGACTGCGTCGCGACCAGCAGCTCACGCGGGTCGGCGCGGTTGAGCGCGTTGACGGTGAACGACGCATAGCCCGCGTACGCGAAGCCACAGGCCGCGGCGGCGATCCCGACCGCGCCGTACCAGCGCCGCCGCGCGTCCCAGATCGCCTGCACGCCGAGCCCGGCGAGCAGCAGCAGCGGCAGCAGCGGGTGCAGCACGAGCCAGGCGAACTTCTCGCCCGCCCACGAGTAGACGATCAGCGAGACCACGAACGCCCACACCAGGAAGACGCGGAGCAGGGTCGGCCGGCGCAGCGCGAACACCGCGCCGATGCCGCCCAGCAGCAGCGCCGGCCACTCCTCGCCGAACAGCACGACGAGGTAGAAGAACCATCGCTCGTCGCCGCGGCCGACCCCGTGCTGGCCGAGCCAGTAGTCCAGCCCGGTGTAGAGCCCGCGCACGCCGTCGGGGTGCGTGAGGAAGGTTGTGAAGAGGATCGTGTAGACGCCGAGGAAAGCGGCCAGCGCCCAGCCCCACGACTCGAGCCCGACCGCGCGGATCGGACCGAGCAGCAGCTCGCGCCGGAAGACGAGCACGCCGACGAAGAACGTGAAGGCCACGAAGCCGGTGATGAACGTGGTCTCCTTGGTCGCGAAGCTGAGCGCGAGCAGCGCGCCGATCAGCGCGGGCTGGTGGCGTCGCGGCTCGTACAGGAACCGGAACGTGACGACCAGCAGCGCGAGCGAGATCGCGGCGAAGTAGATGTCCTCGCGCGCGAAGCGCGAGTAGTACAGGTACGACGGCCCGAACGCGAGCAGCGCCGCGGCGGCGAACGCGGCGACGCGGCCGAGCTGAGCGCGCAGCAGGTAGGGGAGGGGCACCATCAGCGTGCCCATCAGCGCCGGCGCGAGCCGCGCCGTGAAGTCCGAGTCCCCGAACAGCGCGTACATCCCGGCCGTCAGGTAGAAGCGCAGCGGCCCGTGCAGGAGCGGGTTGTACTCGTAGTCGCCGCCCGTGAAGAAGGTCCAGGAGAAGTAGGCGTCCTGGCTCTCGTCGTGGTGGAAGGGGCGGTCGCCGAGGTCGATCAGGCGCAGGCCGAGCGCCACCGCTACCAGCACCGCGTAGGCCGCGAGCTCGCCGCGCGGCCGTCGCGCCAGTGGCGTCGTCGCGTCCTGCGGCTGGGTCGCGACCATCAGCCGCTCGCCTCGAGCCGCGCGCGGCGCAGGCGCCCGAGCCCGCCGTAGCGGCCGGCGAGCAGGATCAGCCCGACGATCGTGATCGGCACGACGATGATGAAGCGCAGCATCACGATGTACGCGACGGCCTGGGCGCCGGTCCCGCCGAGCGCCTTGATGCCGAGGATGGCCGCCGCGTCCTGGGTGCCGGCGTAGGCGGGGCCCGAGGGGACGAGCGAGAAGACGGATGCGAGGGCGACGATGTAGAGCCCCTCGATCGGGTCCATGCCGAAGCCGACGGCCGCACCGGCGGACATCCAGACGCCGGCCTCGATCGCCCAGATCAGGACCGTCAGCCCGAGCAGGAGCAGCCCATGGTGGGCCCGCCGCAGGCCGAGCGTCGCCGACGCCATCGGCGCCACGAACGCCATCATCCGCTCGTTCCGCCGCAAGCCCAGGTAGCCCACCAGCGCCGCGATCGCGAGGCCGACCAGCACGAGCGCGATGATCTCGACCTTGTCGCCGCCGACCTCTCCGAGCAGGCCGTAGCCGACGATCACGAAGATCGCCACCAGCACCGCGATGTCGAGCACCCGCTCCGCCAGCAGCGTCCCGATCACAGTGCGCTTGGACGTGGCCGCGCGCGGGGCCATCAGCACCACCCGGATCGCGTCGCCGGCGCGCGCCGGAAGCACGTTGTTGCCCATGTAGCCGACGCAGGTGAGCGCGTAGGTGTCGACGCGCTGGGGCGTCGCGCCCTCGTCGATCAGCAGGCGCTGCCAGCGCTCGCTGCGCACGACGGTGGCGAGCGCGTAGAGCGCGATCGCGGCCACCAGCGCCGCCAGCTCGGATCCGCTCGACGGCAGCTCCGGCGGATCCTGCTTGGACGCCCACCAGACGACGCCGGCCAGCGCGACCAGCGAGATCGCGATGCCGAGCCAGGACAGCCGCGAGCCGATGCGCCGCCGCGTGGCGGGCGGAGCGTCGGGGACCGACGGGGCGACTGGCTCATGGGTCGGGGTCGGACTGATGGTCGGAGAGGATGGCACCGCAACCCCGGGGCGGGCCGTATGTTGGGAGGAGACGATGCGTGCCCTCCTGATCGGTCTCGCGGTCGTTCTGCTCGTCCCCGCGACCGCGAACGCGGCCGACCTCGTCGTCGACGGCCGCGGCTGGGGCCACGGCGTCGGCCTCTCGCAGTACGGCGCCTACGGCTTCGCCTCGCGCGAGGGCCGCGACCACCGCTTCATCCTCGCCCACTACTACACCGGCAGCGGCTACGACCGTGCTCCCGCGACGCGCATGCGCGTACGGCTCAAGCGTGCGCGGGCGCCGAAGCTCAGCGACGCGACCGCCGCGCGGGCCGCGAACGGGCGCCGGATCGGCCTGCGCGAGGACCGCGAGTACCGGTTCGAGGCGCTCGACGACGCCCGCGTGCGCGTGGTCGACCTCGCGACCGGGCGGACACGCGGCCGGCTGCTCGCGCCGGTCACCGTAACCGGCGGCTCGAGCATGGTGCTGCACGGCAAGGCGGAGAACCTGCTGCTCAACGGCGCGTACCGCGGCCGGATGGTCCTGAGCCGCGACGGCGGCGCGGTGCTCGTGGTCAACCACGTCTCGCTCGAGCACTACCTCTACGGCGTCGTCCCGGCGGAGATGCCGGCGAGCTGGGCCGCCGAGGCGCTCAAGGCGCAGGCCGTCGTGGCGCGCTCGTACGCGCTGACCAGTCGCCGCTCGACCGCGCCGTACGACGTCTTCGCCGATGTGCGCTCGCAGGTCTACCGCGGCGTGCTGGCCGAGGTCGCGACCACCACCGCCGCCGTGCGCGACACCCGCGCCCGCGTGGTGACGATCGGCGGCCAGGTCGCGCAGACGTTCTTCTTCTCGACGTCGGGCGGCCGCACGGCCACGAACGAGGAGGCGTTCGGCGGTACGCCGCTGTCCTACCTGCGCTCGGTCGAGGACCCGCACGACGACCTCTCCCCGGTTCACACCTGGACATCCCGCTTCACGCGGCGAGAGGCGGAGCGCAAGTTGCGCGACGTCCTCTCCGGCGACCTCGAGGGCCTCGCGGTCTTGACACGGACGCCGTCCGGCCGCGCGGCGACGGTCGAGGTCCGGGGCAGCGAGGGGAACCAGACCGTGTCCGCCGCCACGATCCGCACCGCGCTCGGGCTGCGCAGCACGTGGATCGAGCGGATCACCGGGCCATAGCGAACGTCAACTGCGCTGGGTAGGGGAGCGGGTGAGC
>JBKOYW010000392.1:0-2298 GCA_046744275.1 Actinomycetota bacterium | reverse complement strand
CCGTTGGTCCGATCGGGAGCGCTCATCGGACGGTTCACTCTATGGCGACCATCGGTCGCTGACGGGCGCGTTAGGAGCCATCCCCGCTCGCTGCGGAGAATTGTCACCGGGCCTCCGCTGAAACGTTGCGGAGGCCGGCTGAGTGGTTACTTCTGCTCGGTGACCATGGTCTTGACCGTCGCGATCACGCCGGGCGTGACCTCGATCTCGACCATGCGCGTGCCGACCGTCTTGATCGGCTCCTCGAGCCGGATGTCGCGACGGTCGATCGTGATGCCACGGGCTTCCTTGATCGCGTCGGCGATGTCCTGCGACGTCACGGAGCCGAAGAGCCGGCCGTCCTCGCCGGCCTGGTGGGCGATCGTGAGGACGGTGCGGTTGAGGAGCTCGGCGCTCTCGCGGGCCTTGGTCTCCGCATCCGCCACGGCGCGGTCGGCCGCCTCGCGGCGGCGCTGAGCGGCCGCGATCGAGCCCTTGGTCGCCGGCTCGGCCAGCTTGCGCGGGATCAGGAAGTTGCGCAGGTAGCCCTTCGAGACGTCGATGACCTCGCCGCGCTCGCCGAGCTGCTCCACGTCCTGGAGGAGGATGGCCTGGGGCATGACGACCTAGCGCTCGCGGTCGCGATCCCGGCCGCGGTCGCGATCGCGATCGCGATCGCGATCGTCGCGGGACTCGCGGGTGTCGCCGACGTAGGGCAGCAGCGCCAGCTCGCGGGCCCGCTTGACGGCCGTCGCGATCTGGTTCTGATGCCGGCGGCACGCCCCGGTGATCCGGCGCGAGCGGATCTTCCCGCGGTCGGAGATGAACTTCCGCAGGGTGGTGATGTCCTTGTAGTCGACGAACTCGACCTTGTCGCGGCAGTACGGGCAGGACTTGCGACGCCCGCCGCCGGGTCCGCCCTTGCGATCTCGCCGGCGCGTCGGCCGGCTGCGCTGCTTCGCCACGTTCGAAAACCTCTCTTGCTGCCTTCAGAGCTCGGATGCGCGCCGCTTGCAGGGACGCGCGACAGCCGGACAGGGTAGCGGAAGGCAGGCGGCGCCTCCGGTTCGGAGGCGCCGCGTGTTCCCCTTAGAAGGGGATGTCGTCCTCGCCCGCGCTGGGGCTGCCGCCGCCACCGGCCGGCGTGGCCGCGGGCTCGAAGTCGCGAGTGTCGGCCGGGACGTCCGACCGCGGGGTGAAGCCGTTGCCGTTGCCCATGTCGTCACGGCCGCCGAGGAACTGGACGCTCTCCGCGACGATCTCGATGCTCTCGCGCTTGTTGCCGTTCTGGTCCTGCCACTCGCGCCACTGCAGGCGGCCGTCGATGGCCACCGGCCGGCCCTTGGACAGGAACCGCGCGCAGTTCTCCCCCTGGGCGCCGAAGACGGTCACGCTGAAGTAGTGCGCGCGGTCGGTCCACTCGCCGCTGGGATCCTTCTGGCGGGTGTTGGTGGCGATCCGGAGGCTGCACACCGACGTGCCACTGCCCGTGGAGCGCAGCTCGGGATCGCGCGTGAGGTTGCCGGTGAGGACGACCCGGTTGATGTTGGTGGCGGCCACGAGAGGCTCCTTTCGCTGCTCAGACTTCGCAGAAAGCTTGGTGAAGGCCGAGTCTAGGCGGGGGTCCGGCGGTTACGGCCGAGGACGCGCAGATTGCGGCGATTTGTTCGCAGAGATGGTGCAGACGCCGGCAGCGCTGTGACGAAGCGGCCTCAGGCCGGCTCGTCGAGCTCGGGCGTCGCGGGCGCGGCGGCCGCCATCGCGGCGGGCCGAAGGTCCGGCGGCGGCGGGGTGCCGGGCCGGAGCTTGATGATCCGGAAGCGCAGGATGCCGTCCGTGATCTTGAGGTTGTGGTCCAGCTGCTCCAGCAGCGAGCTCGGCCCGCGGAACTGGATCAGGTGGTAGTCGGCCTCGCTCTGCTTGCGCACCTCGTAGACCGTGTGGCGGTTGCCCCAGTCGTGGCGACCGACGATCTCGCCGGCGCGATCGATCGCGTCCTCGACGTTCGCGAGGATCGTGTCGCGACGCTCCTGCTCGATCGTCGGGTCGAGCAGCAGGACGAGGTCGTACACAGGGGCTTCGCGGGCCATGCGGCGGCGCATGGTAGCAGCGCGGGGCGAACCCGCCGCCCCCTCCGCCTACCCGTGACATGCATCGCCGACTGCGCTGGGGGAACGTCGCCAGGACCGCCGGCGCGGCGCTGATCGTCGCCGTCGTGGTCGCCTGGCCGCGCCTCGCGCCGCCCGAGTCGGCGCTGCCCGGGAGGGAGGCCGCGCCGCTCGGTGGCGCGGCGGACGAGCCGAGGCGGACGAGACCCCC
>JBKOYW010000314.1:0-5676 GCA_046744275.1 Actinomycetota bacterium | reverse complement strand
GCCAGCGACGTCTTCGACATGCGGCGACTGTGGGCCGACGTCGAGGCGCTCGACCTCGAGGTCGACGCGACGGTGCAGATCGAGATGCTGCTGGAGGCTCGCCGGCTCGTCGAGCGCGCCACGCGCTGGCTGCTGCGGAGCCGGCCGCGTCCGCTGGACATCGGTGCCGAGATCGACCGCTTCGCCGCTGGTGCCGCGGCCGTCGCCGAGGCGCTGCCGGGCGTGCTCGTGCCGGCCGAGCGCGAGGAGGTGGAGGCGCGCGTGGCGGAGCTAGCCGAGCAGGGCGTGCCGGACGAGCTCGCGCGCACCGTCGCATGCCTGAGCGACCGCTTCGCCGCCCTCGACATCGTCGGCGTCGCCGGCGCTACGGAGAAGGAGATCGACGAGGTGGCGGCGCTGCACTTCCTCATCGGCGGCCGGCTGCACCTGCACTGGCTGCGCGACCAGATCGCGACGCTGCCGCGCGAGAACCGCTGGCAGGCGATGGCGCGCGCGGCGCTGCGCGACGACCTCTTCAGCCTCCACGCCGAGCTCACGGCCGACGTCCTGCGGAGCTCGGAGCTCGCCGATGCGGAAGCACGCCTGGAGGACTGGGTCGAGGCGAACCGGCCGCTGGTCGAGCGCTGCCTCGGCATCCTGAGCGACATCCGCACCGGTGGGACGTACGACCTGACGACGCTTCCGGTGGCGCTGCGGGAGCTTCGCAACCTGATCCAGGCTGCGGCGACCGTCAGCTGACCGGCTCCCTTGCGGGCGACCCGTGGCGGCGGGATGATTGTGATGCTTGCCACAACATCGGCCTTAGGGGGCAGTCATGGAGGCCGCTTCTCGCAGGATTCTCATCGTCGCCAACCGCACGGCGGCTACACCGCTGCTCATGGACGCGGTACGAAAGCGTGCGGAGGAGGGCGCGTCTACCTTCGCGCTCCTGATTCCCGACGAGCCCCGAAAGGGCGGAGCGGATTGGACGCTCGAGACGGCCATCCCGCTCCTCGAGCGCGCGGCCGGCGGACGGGTCGAGGGGATCGTCGGTGAGAAAGATCCGTACGAGGCCGTCGTGTCCGCACTGCGCGACCCCGGCTTCGACGAGGTGATCGTCTCGACCCTTCCCAGGCGCGTCTCGGAGTGGCTGCGCCGCGACCTGCCGCACAGGATCGAAAAGCTGGGCGTCCCGGTCACCACGGTCAGCCAGACGGAACAGCGCGAGGAGGTCCCCGTGACGCCCGGCATTCGGTAGACACGAGGAAAGGAGACGGGATGTACGCAAGCTTCCGGCGCTATCGGATGGGCGCGGGCTCGATGGACGACGCGATGCACCTGGCGGACACGGAGTTCGCCGACCGGCTCTCCGAGGAGCCGGGATTCGTCGACTACCAGGTCGTCGCCACCGGCGACGACACGATCATGTCGATGACGATCTTCGATGACGAGGAGCGGTGCCTCGAGTCCAACGACATGGCCGCCGAGTTCGTGCGCGAGCATCTGGCGGCGTTCCAGATCGAGCGCCTCGAGGTCTTCGGGGGCGAGGTCATGGTCAGTCGCGCGGCCGAGAAGGTCCTCGAGCCGGCGCATCACTGAACGTCAGCGGCGGGGGCGGCGCGCGACGGCTACGCGCCGCTCCCGGCGCTCACTCGGCCGGCAGGATGATCCAGAGCGCGACGTAGAGCAGGACCTGCGGGCCGGGCAGCAGGCAGGAGAGCACGAACAGCACCCGGACCTGCCACGGCTTCATGCCGAAGCGCCGGGCAAGCGCCGCACACACGCCGGCGATCATCCGGCCGCTGCTGGGACGCACGAGTGCGGTCGATCGAGCCATGAACCGAGCCTACCGCCGGGTCACGGAATGCTAACGCGCCGGGTGATCTGCCCGTTGCTCTCCCAGAACGTCACCTTGTTGGCGATCGACGGATCCTCTGGCGCGGGCTGGACGTTGCCGTCGACGTCGATCGCTCGCGATCTCACCGTGTGCAAGCCCGCCGAAGGCGTTCCCCAGTGCAGCCGCCAGAACGTCCACGCGAACTCGCGCGACTTCTTGCGCCGTGACGGCTGGCGGTCGAGCGTTGCCGCCATCCACGGCCCGTTGTCGATCTGCACCTCCACCCGCGCGATCGGCGCGCCCCAGGCGGCGCCGAGGATGGCGTACCGGCGCCCGCGGCGCGTGACCTTGGCGGGCGCCGACTTGAGCCGCTCATGGGTGACCATCGTGAACGTCCACACGGTCTCGTCGCCGCGCATCTCCTCGCGGAACGTCACGTAGTCCCGCGCCATGAAGCGGCCCCGGAACGGGTGGTCGATCACCTCGATGCGCGTCAGCCACTTGACGTTGGCCACTCCGTACCAGCCGGGCGCGATCAGGCGGACGGGGAAGCCGTGCTCCGGCAGCAGCGGCACGCCGTTCATTTCGTAACAGAGCAGGTTGTCGGGGTTCAGGGCGTCCTCGAGCGACATGCTGCGAGCGAAGTGCTCCGTGATCGTCAGCGCGCCGTCCTCGAGCACGCCCGTCCGGCCGCCCCGGAGCACACCGGAGTTGTCGCGGATCGTCACCTCGCCGCGATCGTGCCCCCAGAAGACGACTTCGGTTGCCTCATCCAGCACGCGGGCCTGTCTCAGGACCGGGGCCAGCTGTGCGCCGGCCCAGCGGGCGTTGCCGATGCCGCCGATGAAGAACGGCAGGCCGGTGTTGCCCGAGCACTCCAACGTGAACGTCACCTCGCGGCGCGGGCGGGCCTTGACGTCGGCGAGGCTCAGCGATTGCGGGTTCGCGACCAGGCCGGTGACGTCCAGCTGCCAGTCCGCCTCCTCGATCACGGGGATGCCGTAGTGCGTGACGACGAAGAAGTTGTCGGCGGGCGTCAGCCAGGAGTCGAGGTCTTCCCAGACCAGCAGGTTGAACACGTCATTCGGCACCGGGTTCGGCTCGGGCTGGTCATCCCATGGGATCACCTGCTCGCCGGCGTGGCCCGGGAATGCCTGTGCCGGGCCGGCCACCCGCAGCACCGTCAGTCCTGCAACCGCCGCACCGCCGCCCTTCAACAGGGTCCGACGGGACACGTCGTGAGTCTCCATCGTGTGGCCTCCTTTCGAGATCACACGGTCGTGGGTCGACGTCCGGCTCCCTCCGGGCGTGACTCAGCCGAGTCTCTTGAACCGCGCGGGCGACCGTCGAGCCCCGGTGTCCGTTCGCGAACGTCCGGCCGAGCGGGCAGGCTCGTGGTCGTATGCGACGATTCCGCGCTCCTGAGTGAAGGGAGGCGCGATGGCGATCGAGGAAGCGCAGCTGGAAGACGTCGGCTCAGGGCTCGCGCCCGTCAGCCCTGGCTGGTTCGTCGTCAACGTCGGCGAAGCGGCATGGGTGCGAAACGACGCATTCGGCGGCCGCTGCGTGTTCGAGAGCAGTCGGCGGGTGCTCGCCGAGCGGCCGGATGTCGAGCCGCAGATGTTCACCGACACGGGCTTCACGCTCGCGGTGCTCGAGCCCGGCAAGCCGTCAGGCATGTACCACGCGGAGTCCTACCAGGAGGACTTCCTCGTGCTCTCGGGGACGTGCCTGCTGCTGATCGAGGAGCAGGAGCGGCCGCTCCGCGCCTGGGACTTCGTGCACTGCCCGGGGGGCACCCGGCACACCTTCGTCGGCACCGGCGATCAGCCGTGCGCGATCTTCATGACGGGCCACCGGCGCGACGACCGCACGATCGTCTACCCGCGCTCGGAGACGGCACTCGCGCGCAACGCCAGCGTCGAGACCGAGACGAACTCCCCACCCGAGGCATACGCGCCGTTCGCGCACTGGCGCCTCGGGCGCCCGGAGACGTGGCCCGATCTGCCCTGGGCCTGAGCTCAGCGCGCGACCGCGGACCGCTCGCTTGCGATCACGTGACGAGTGGGACGGCCGGTCAGCTGCTCCACGCGATGCGGAAGGTCGACGCCGAGCCACCGCGACAGGTGACGCGGCAGCGTGGCGACGATCACCTCGTCGAAGCGCTCCTCATCCCAGATGGCCTGGACGGCGACGAACGGATCGGCGTCCCCGACGACGCCCCGCGCCGTGATCCCCGCAGCGGCGAGGCGGGTCAGCGCGGCGTTCAGGCGCCGCGACGCGGACTGCCTGCCGCCGTGCGGATCCTCCACCTCCCAGGTGGCCGGCGCCACGAGCGTCACGTCGATCGGACCGTCCTGCGCTCGCTCCACGAGTGCGGCGTGGACCTCGTCGGAGTCAGCGGTGCGGTTTGCGACCACGAGTAGCTTGGCCGGGGTCGACATGGACCGACCCTACTCCCCGGCTGCGCCAGACTGCTAGTGCCGTGGCCGACCGCCGGCTCTATCTCCTGCGTCACGCCAAATCGAGCTGGTCGGATCCCGGGCTCGCGGATCACGATCGTCCGCTGGCGCCGCGCGGCCGGCGTGCGGCGAAGGCGATCGGGCGCCACCTGCGCGATCAGGGCATCGAGCCGGCGCTGGTGCTGTGCTCCTCGGCCACGCGCGCACGGGAGACGCTCGAGCGCATCGACCGAGCACGGCGCAACGCACACATCGAACCCGAGCTCTACGGCGCCGGAGCGGGCGCGCTGCTGGCGCGGCTGCACGAGATCCCCGAGGAGGTGCCGTCCGTGATGCTGATCGGCCACAACCCGGGCATGCAGGAGCTCGCGGTCGTCCTCGCACGCCCGGGTCCCGAGGTGCGAACGCTCGAGGCGAAGTTCCCGACGGCGGCGCTGGTGACGCTCGAGGTCTCCGGCTGGAGCACGCTGGCCCCCGGCACAGCGGACCTGATCGACTTCGTCCGGCCGCGCGACCTGGAGCGGTAGGTGCTCCTGCGCAGCGACGGCGACGGCGTGATCGCGATCGGGCAGCCCGCGCACGCGTGGCTCTCCGGGCAGCTCGCACGAGCGTGGGGCAACGCGCGGTTCGGCGGGGTCGAGCCGTGGGAGGAGGTGTGCCTGGCGGCCGAGCAGCACGACGTCGGGATGGCGGCGTGGGAGCGGCGGCCGACGCTCAACCCGGACACGGGCCTGCCGCGGTCGTTCATGGAGCTCGGGCTCGACGAGCACCTGGAGATCTGGTGGAGCGCGGCGCCGCTGGTGGTCCCGCAGAGCCGCTACGCCGCGCTGCTGGTCTCGCTGCACGGCACCGCCCTCTACGAGCGGCGCGACCTCACCCGCCTCGGGCCGGCCGACGTCGAGCGCGTGCGGGCGTTCCTGGCGGGCCAGCGCGAGTTGCAGGACGAGCTGCTGGCGAGCCTCCGTGCGGACTCGAGAACCGCGGCCGACGCCGCCGAACAGCGCGTGCGCCGCAACCAGCGGCCGGTGTGGACCTGGGACTCGCTGTCGCTCGGCCTGCTGCTGGGCTGGGCCCCGTTCGAGCTGTCGGCGGTGCCGGCCGCAAACGGCGATGTCGACGTCCAGGTGCGAGAGCGCACTCTGGACCCGTGGCCGTTCCGCGACGCCCGCGTCACGCTGCGCTGCGAGGGACGCCGGCTCGCCGGCCGCTTCGACGACGAGGACACGATGCGGAATGCGCTCGCGGACGCGCCGTGGGTGACGCTCGAGCTCGAGCTGTCAGCGTAGGCGCGCGCGGGCGATCGCGCTGCGGGCGCCGCGCTCGGAGAACGCGCTCGCGCTCACGACGTACGGCCCGGATGAGCCTGGCGGCAGACGGAGTGCGACCGCGCCCTCGCGG
>JBKOYW010000323.1:0-3487 GCA_046744275.1 Actinomycetota bacterium | reverse complement strand
GTACGTCGAGCAGATCCTCGAGGCCGGCTGCGCGATGGTGAACTGCATCCCGGTCTTCATCGCCCGCGAGGACTACTGGAACCGGCGCTTCGTGAAGGCCGGCCTGCCGATCATCGGCGACGACATCAAGTCGCAGGTCGGCGCCACGATCGTCCACCGCACGCTGGCGCGGCTGTTCGGCGACCGCGGCGTGAAGCTCGAGCGCACCTCGCAGCTCAACGTCGGCGGCAACATGGACTTCTACAACATGCTCGAGCGCGAGCGGCTGGAGTCCAAGAAGATCTCCAAGACGAACGCCGTGACCTCGATCCTCGAGGATGCGTTGGAGCCCGAGAACGTGCACGTCGGCCCGTCGGACTACGTGCCGTGGCTGACCGACCGCAAGTGGGCCCACATCCGGCTCGAGGGCCAGGCGTTCGGCGACGTGCCGCTGACCGCCGAGCTCAAGCTCGAGGTCTGGGACTCGCCGAACTCGGCCGGCATCGTCATCGACGCGGTGCGCTGCTGCAAGCTGGGGCTCAACCACGGCCTGGGCGGCCAGCTCGACGGCCCGAGCTCGTACCTCATGAAGTCCCCGTACTCCCAGCGCCCGGACCACCTGGCGCGCGAGGCGACCGAGGAGTTCATCGCCGTCCACTCCCGGACCCGGGCCGCGGCCGAGGCCGCCCGCGCCGCCTCGGAGAAGGCGGCGGACGAGAAGTCCGCGGTCGTCGACTAGGCGCCCGGCAGGACGAACATCGGCATTGAGGGAGGCGGGTCCGTCCGGTGATGATCAACGATGGAGTCCGTGCCGCCGCGGCCTCCCCACTAAGCTGCGCGCGGTGACCGATGAGCGGTTCGCGATCGCGCAGATCACCCCTCACGCGTGGGAGGACGAGCACGAGGTCAACGCGTTCGTCGGTGAGCTGTCGGGCGAGCTCGCAGCTCGGGGGCATCGGATGCTCGTGCTGGCGCCGTCGCGCTCGCCGCAGCTGGTCCGCGACTCGCGGCGACTGATCCGGTCGGCGCGCGAGGCGCCCGACACGCTGTTCGACCCCGACGGCGGAGTGCGGGTGCTCGGCGTGGGTGAGCTGTTGCCGCTCCAGCGCCGGGGTGGGTTACCGTCGCCTCCCGTCGACGTCGCCCGCACGATCGAGGAGGTGCTGACGCTCGCGCCGCTCGACTTCGTGCACGTGCACGAGCCGTTCGCGCCCAGCGCGTCGTCGGTGGCGCTCAGGCACAGCAGGGCGCTGAACGTCGGCTCCTTCCACGCGCCCACCGAGCGGGTCGTGTCGACGCAGGTCGCGCGCCGCTTCGTCGAGCTGTTCTTCGGCCGGCTCGACGCACGGACCGCCTCGTTCGAGGCCACCCGCGAGCTGATGGAGCGCTTCTTCCCCGCTAACTACCGGCTGCTGCGGCCAGGCGCCGCGCCCGTCGAGCGGGACGGGCACGACGGCGCGGTGCGGTTCGCGTTCTGCGCCCAGGAGGAGCGTCAGGCGCTGCGGCTGTTCCTGCGCGCGCTCCGGCGGCTGCCGGACGACCTCCCCTGGGAGGCGACAGTGTTCTCGCCCACGGGCGCCGCGCCCACCGGCGCGCTGCGCAGCCGCCTGCGCGACCGGCTGACGCTGCTGTCCGCCGACGACACAACCGAGAACGAGGTGCTGGCCCAAGCCGATGTGGCGGTGGCGGCGAGCCTCGGCCAGGCGCCGGCCCCCGGCCTGCTCGTTCGCGCCCTCGGCGCCGGGGCGGTGCCCGTCGCCGCGCGGCTGCCGGCCTACGAGGAGGTGCTCGGCGACGGCGAGCTCGGCCTCCTGTTCGAGCCCGGCGACGTGGACGTCCTCGCCGGCCAGCTCGAGCGGCTCATCCGCGAGCCCGAGGTGGCGCTGGGCCTCCGCGCGGCCGCAGACCGCGAGGACCTGTCGTGGTCGCGCGTCGCGGACGAGGCGGAGGCGATCTATTCCGAGCTCGCCTCCCTGCGCCGCCCCGTGATCGGCCTCAAGCCCGAGGTGCGCGAGCGGCTCGCCAAGCGCCCGATGATCGACGTCGACATCCACATGCACACCGACCACTCGAACGACTGCGTCACGCCGGTCGAGGTGCTCCTCGCCACCGCCCGCGAGCGCGGCCTGGGCGCGATCGCGGTCACCGACCACAACGAGATCTCCGGCGCCCACGCCGCCCGCGAGAAGGCCGCCGAGTACGGGGTCAAGGTGATCGTCGGCGAGGAGGTCAAGACCGCCGACCAGGGCGAGGTGATCGGCCTCTTCATCGAGGAGAAGATCGCGCGCGGGATGAGCCTGGAGGAGACGATCGCCGAGATCCGGCGCCAGGGCGGGCTGGTCTACGTGCCCCACCCGTTCGACCGCCTGCACTCGGTGCCGGACTACGAGCACCTGCTCGCGGTGGTCGACCAGGTCGACGCGATCGAGGTCTTCAACCCGCGGATCGCGATCGCCGCCTGGAACGAGGAGGCGGTCCGCTTCGCGGGCAAGTACCGGATCCCCGGAGGCGCCGGCTCGGACGCCCACGTCGCACAGGGCCTCGGCGCCGTGCGGATCCGGATGCGCGACTTCGACGGCCCCGAGGAGTTCCTCGAGTCGCTGCGCGACGCCGACATCCTCGGCCGCCCGTCGTCGCTGCGCTACGCCCAGGTGCAGGCCCTCAAGTTCCTCGAGACGCGCGCCACGCCCGCGGCGGCGCGGCGCGCCACCCGACGGCGGCGGGTGCGGCGCGCGGTGGCGGGCCGCGACGCGCAATGAGCGATGCAGGGGCAAGGAGAACAGCGCGGGGCGCCTAACTCGGTCGGCGGGATGCCCGCCACTGACGACGAGATCCGCGAGAAGTACCTCGAGCGCGCCATCCGCGAGCTCAACCACTTCACCCGAGACCTGCAGGCCTGCGACCGCTGTCCGCGCGGGAGCCTCATGCCCGTGCTCGGCTCCGGCCACCCGCAGGCCGACGTCATGCTCCTCAAGCACCACCCGACGCACGCGGAGATCGAGGAAGGCGTCGCGTTCTACGGTCGCGCCGGCACCGCCCTGATGAAATCGCTCAAGCGGCTCGACATCGACCCGCTCGCCGTCTATGGGACGCTGTGCGTGAAGTGCCCGGTGCCTGACACCGCGCTCGCCGCGCCCGAGTGCGTCGCTCGGCTCGTCGAGGAGATCGCGATCGTGCAGCCCAAGCTGGTCGTCGTGATGGGCCCCGAGGCGCTCGACGTCCTCAACGACCTCCAGCTCCCCCTGGCGCGCGAGGTACTCGCCGCGCCGGGGGAGATCCAGGCGCTCACGCCGTCGATCGACGCGCTGTACACGCCGAGCATCGACGAGGCGCTGGATGAGGAGCAGTCCAAGCGCGCGTTCTGGAAGGCCTTCCGCGTCCTGGGCGACTGGTACTCGGACTTCCCTCCCTACTGAGTTGCCCATGCCGGCATCCGGCCGGCATTCGTGATGCCGACGGTCGCCATCCAGGCGCCCGTAAACCGGCCCTTCGGCCTCTAGATGTCGCG
>JBKOYW010000070.1:0-2849 GCA_046744275.1 Actinomycetota bacterium | reverse complement strand
GCCGACGATCTCAGGCATCAGCTCGAGCGCGTGCTCCATCTGGAGCGCGAAGTCGTCCTCGGTGAACGGGAACTCGGTCGGCGACAGCGCCGCCTCCTCGATCGAGGGGATCTCCTCGGGGTCGTGGAGGATCGGGCGGTGCGCGTACGAGCCGACCTCGAGGCCGGTGCCGTCCTGGCGCTCGTACATGTTCGTGTCCATGTCGCGGACGATCGGCCACTCGATCCCCTTCGTGGCCCCGGCGAAGCGCGGCACCGGCCCGATGTCGATCATCTGGTGGATCGCCGGGTGAGCGGGATCGAGGCGCCGGCCATGCGGGCGATCATCGGGCTCCAGACGCCGCACGCGATCACCACGGTCTCGGCCTCGACGTCGCCGGCCGTCGCGCGCACGCGCCTGACGCGGCCGCGCTCGACGTCGATGCCGGTGACCTCGGTGTTCGGCACGGTCGTGAGCGCGCCGGAGGCCTGGGCCTCCTCGCGCATCAGCGTGCCGGCGCGCAGCGAGTCGACCACCCCGACGCCCGGCGTGTAGAAGCCGCCGACGATCACCGACTCGTCGATGAACGGCACTAGCTCCTTGACCTTCGCGGGGGTGACGAGGCTGACCGGCTCGACGCCCCACGACTTGGCGGACGCCATCCGGCGGCGCAGCTCCTCCATCCGCTCCTCGGTGCGCGCGACCTCGATCCCGCCCGACTCGGTGAAGACGTCGAGCGCCTTGTACTGCTCGACGCTGTCGAGCGTGAGCGCGGTCATCTCGCGCGAGTGGTCGACGAGGTAGATGAAGTTCGAGGCGTGGCCGGTGGAGCCGCCCGGGTTCGGGAGCGGGCCCTTGTCGAGCTGGACGATGTCGGTCCAGCCCTGGCGGGCGAGGTGGCACACGAGGGAGTTCCCGACGATGCCGGCGCCGATCACGACGGCGTTCGCGGTGCTCGGCAGGCGGCTCATGGCGGGAGATATATCAGACAGTCAGCGGGGCTTGACCGGGCGACTCCGGTCCTGATACAACATTGATATATCAGTTCGGGGGAGGCCGAGATGAGTGAGCACGGCCCGACGACCCACGGCGCGCGAGCCGCCATCGACCCGTGGGTGTTCTTCATCGCCGCCGGCATCTCGCTGGCGTTCGTCCTGTGGGGGGTGATCGACGCCGATGGCGTCGGCGCTGTCGCGGACGACGTGCTGACCTGGATCATCTCCACCTTCGGCTGGGTGTTCGTGATCGGTACCGCAGGCTTCCTCGTGTTCGCGGGTGTGCTCGCCTTCAGCCGCTTCGGCAGCGTGCGGCTCGGCCGCGACGACGGTCGGCCCGAGTTCCGCACCACCTCGTGGGTCGCGATGATGTTCAGCGCCGGGATGGGCATCGGGCTGATGTTCTACGCCGTCGCCGAGCCGATCTCGCACATGACGGCGCCGCCGGCCGGCACCGAGGAGCCGGGCACCGCCGCAGCCGCCCAGCAGGCGATGTCGATCTCGTACTTCCACTGGGCGCTGCACCCGTGGGCGATCTACGCCATCGTGGGCCTCGCGCTCGCGTACTTCACGTTCCGCAAGGGCATGCCGAACCTCATCAGCTCGGCCTTCTACCCCCTGCTCGGCGACCGCGTGAAGGGGCCGATCGGGCGGTCGATCGACATCCTCGCCATCTTCGCGACGCTGTTCGGGAGCGCGACCTCGCTCGGCCTCGGCGCCCTCCAGATCAACAGCGGGCTGGACTTCCTGTGGGGTGTCGAGCCGAGCGACGCGATCGCGGTGACGATCATCGCCGTGCTCACGGCGGCGTTCGTGCTGTCGGCCGTCTCGGGCGTCCACCGCGGAATCCAGTGGCTCAGCAACGGGAACATGATCCTGGCCATCCTGCTCGTGCTCTTCCTGCTGGTCGTCGGGCCCACGGTGTTCCAGTTCGAGACACTCGTGGAGTCGATCGGCGGCTACCTGACGACGATCGTGCCCGCCAGCTTCCGGACCGGCGCCTTCGGCGACTCCGAGTGGCTGTCGGCGTGGACGATCTTCTACTGGGCGTGGTGGATCTCGTGGGCGCCCTTCGTGGGCACCTTCATCGCCCGCATCTCGAAGGGCAGGACCGTGCGCGAGTTCGTCGTCGGCGTACTGCTGATCCCGAGCGGGGTGAGCTTCATCTGGTTCGCCGTCTTCGGCGGCGCGGCGATCGTCCTCCAGCTCGGCGGCACGGACCTCGGCGAGATCGTCGGCACGCCCGAGATCCACAGCCGGCCGTCGCTGAGCGATACGTCGATCTCCTCCTTGGCCACGCCCGCGAGCTCGCAGCGGATCACGAGGTCCTGGCCGCTGGCGAAGATGTCGACCGCCGGGACCCAGACCGCAGGCTGACCGCGGCCCTGGGTCGGCTCGATCTCCGTCCAGTGCTCGCGCATGCGGTTCAGCTCGGAGAACATGTCGAAGACGCCGCGGAACGGGCGCTGTGCGTTGTCGGGCATGTCTGGCTCCTAGCTCGCCTGCACCGGCACGCGCTCGGTGGGCTCGGGGGCGGACTCGGGGATGATCAGCGGCGCCGCCTCCTCGGCTAGCGCCTTGAACACCGATACACAGAGCCCGACCATCACCACCGTGAACGGCGCGGCGGCGATGATCGCAGCCTGCTGGAGCGAGCCCAGGCCACCGGCCAGCAGCAGGATCGCGGCCGACGCGCCGGTCGCGATGCCCCACAGGACGGTCACCGGGCGCGGCGGCGTGAGGCTCCCGCGCGAGGACAGCATGCCCATCACCAGCGATGCGGCATCCGCGCCGCTGACGAAGAACAGCGCCACCAGCACGATCACGACGAACGACGTGAGGCCGGCGAGCGGGAACTCCTCGAGCATCGTGAAG
>JBKOYW010000327.1:0-8640 GCA_046744275.1 Actinomycetota bacterium | reverse complement strand
GAAGAGGTCGCCGACCCGCCCGCCGAACAGCAGCAGGCTCCCGAACGACAGCGCGTACGCGGTGACGACCCACTGGCGCGACTCATCGGAGAAGCCGAGCGCCTCCTGGGCGGAGGGCAGCGCGATGTTCACGATGGTTGCGTCGAGTACGACCATCAGCTGCGCCACGCCGATGAGCGCGAGGATCAGCCAGCGGAGCCGACTGCTGGCTTCTGTGGAGGTGGGCACGTTCCTTGACTCCTTAGCTCGATAATAGACCGGAGGTCTCTTGCGCAGCGACTAAAGCAGACCGCTGGTCTCTTGTCAAGAGACCAGCGGTCTCTATCGGCGCGCTCGACATTCCGGCCCTGGCCGCTCCTCGGGCGGGTGGCAGGAAAGGGCGCTGCGGGCCGGCGAGCTTTGCGGGGTCCCTCGGCGCTGATCCCTGAGTCGTTCGCGCGACGAGCCGTCCGGCGCGCGGGACCCCGTGCCGAACTGGGGCGCCTGAGCTAGGCGACCTTCGGCACCGGCGCGTCGAACGGGCCGTCGACGATGCTCGAGTACGGGCCGATGACTGCGGCCACGACGAGCCGGACGCCCTGCGCGGCGGCGCGGTCCCGGGCGATCTGGGTCGCGGTGGTCACGTCGCGCGCCATGACGTGGTCGTGCCAGCGCGCGAACGTGCGGCGGTCGAGTCCGACGATGAGATACACCACGGGGTTCCTTCGGTCGTGCCGCGAGCGGTCGATTTGGCTTCTGTCCTTATGAGGGCGCGGCAGGGCCGGCTGATACCGGCATCCTCGACAATCCGCGCGCCATCTCGCCTGGAGGTCCTTCGTGTCCGACGCAGCACCCGTCCGAGAGCTTCGTGTAGCCGTCACGGCACCCGACTACGACGAAGCGCTTGCCTTCTGCAGTTGACGCTCTTCACCGAGTTCGGCTCCTGACGGCATGTGTCAGCGAGCCGCCGCCCCAGCGGGTAGCGCCGCAACTCGGAGCGCACGGAGTCGTTCAGCAATCAATGCGTCGTCTCGCTCCGCTCCTCGTCCTCGTTGCCCTGACGGCGCTCGCAACGCCCGCGCAAGCGGCCTCCGGCGAGATCGGGATCGCCGATGACCGCATGCTGATGCCGGGCGGGCCGCTGGCCGACAAGGCGGTCGCGGAGTGGGCCGCGAACGGCGTCGACACCGTGCGGATCTTCGCGCAGTGGTCGAAGATCGCCCCGGCGCGCAAGCCGCGCGGCTTCCATCCCGCCAACCCCAACGACCCGCACTACGTGTGGTTCTACCTCGACAACGCGATCGCTCGCGTGCGCGCGGCTGGGATGAGCGTCACGCTCACGGTCACCGGCCCGGGCCCGCTCTGGTCGAGCACGGCGCCCGGCCGCCGGCGGCCGGCCTACAAGCCGCGGCCCGCGGCGTTCGCGGCGTTCGCCGAGGCGGTCGCGCGGCGGTATGCGGCCAGCGTCGATCGCTACATCCTCTGGAACGAGCCGAACATCCACGTCTGGCTGGCGCCGCAGGCGCGCTGCACTCGGAGCGGCTGCACGCCGGTCTCGCCGCACCTCTATCGCGCGCTGGTCCGTGCCGCGTACCCGGCCATCGCCGATCACGACCCGGTCGCGCAGATCGTCATCGGCGCGCTCTCCCCGCGCGGGCAGCGTCTGAAGGGGCCCGACACGGTGATGCGGCCGCTGCTGTTCCTGCGCCGGTTCGGCTGTCGCAGCGACGCCTGGGTCCGGATCACGGTCGGCGAGTGCCGCGGCTTCAGGCCCGCGACCGGCGACGGCTTCGCGATCCATCCCTACAGCGGGCGCACCGCGCCGGAGCGGCCGCACCCGAACTCCGACGACGTCGGCCTCGCCCAGATCTCGAACCTGACCGCGACGCTCGACCGGCTCCAGCGTCTCAGGGCGGTGCGCTCCACGACCCCGCGCTTCGGCATCTACGTCGACGAGTACGGCTACCAGACGAGCCCGCCCGACCGGATCTCCGGCATCGGCCCGCGCAAGCAGGACTCCTGGCTCCAGCGCGCGGCGTACCTCGCGTGGCGCCACTCCCGCATCAAGCTCTTCACGCAGTACCTGTGGCGCGACGAGCCGCGCAGCCGCGACCGCTCGTTCAGCGGCTGGCAGTCCGGCCTGCGGTACACCGGCGGGCGGGCGAAGCCGAGCCTGGCGCACTTCGACACGCCGTTCGCGCTCGACGCCGACCGCAGCCGCCTGTGGGGCCAGGTTCGCCCGGGCAGCGCGCACACGGTGACGATCGAGCGCCGGCCGCGCGGCGGGCGCTGGCGCACGCTCGCCGTCGTTACCACCGACGGTCGCGGCTACTGGACCCTGCAGCGCCGGCTGACCACGGGAGCCTCGTACCGGTACAGGGCGGACGACGGACGGGTGAGTGCGACACTGAGCCCGTGAGGCGCGTGGCGATCATCGCCTCGGCGAGCGGCAACGGGAAGACGACGCTGGGAAGGGAGCTCGCGGGGCGGCTTGGCGTGCCGTTCGTCGAGCTCGACGCACTCGTCCACGGACCCGACTGGACCGAGACGCCCTACGACCAGCTGCGCGCGACCGTGGAGCCGATCGTGCGCTCTGACGGCTGGGTCATCGACGGCACGTATCTGCGCAAGCTCGGCTCGCTGGTGCTCGACGGCGCCGACACCGTCGTCTGGCTGGACCTGCCGACGCGCGTCTGGATGCTGCGCCTCCTCCGGCGCACTGCGCGGCGCGTGACCGGGCGCGAGGCGATGTGGAACGACAACCGCGAGTCGTTGCGCAGCGCGTTCTGGGGCCGCGAGTCGCTGTTCGGCTACGCCCTCATCCACCAGGGCAAGCGGCGGCGGGACTGGCCGGAGTGGCTCGCTCGGTACCCGGTCGTGCGGCTGCGCTCGACCGACGCGGTCGAGCGCTGGCTCGCCGGAGTCCTACGCTGACCGCGTGCGCAGAGCCCTGATCGTGGCCTTCCTCGCGGTGCTCGCCGGCTGCGGCGGCGACGACGGCCGCCCCGCGCCCGACGCCGCGGAACTCAACCGCACCAACGACGCGAAGGAGGCCGTCTATCTCCAGCGCGTGCTGGGCGACGACCCGATCTCCGAGTCGGTCTCGCTGCGCGTCGACGGCACCGCGGCGGTCCGCCGCGGCGGCGGCCGCGGCTACTGGGACGTGGCGGTCGAGCTCTCGGAGCCGCAGGCGGAGCGCACACTGCGGCTGGTCCGCGGAGCGCCGTTCGCAGCCCTGGCGGACAACACGATCACGCCCGGCGGCTTTGCGGGCGACGACGACGAGCGCCGCTACATGCTGCGCCGCGACGGCGTGTCGGTCACCGTCGCGGAGAGCGACCTGCCGCCGACGATGCGGCCGCTCGTGCACGACCTCAACGCGCTCATCGACGGCGACCTCGGGCGCATCGTCGCCGACGATCGGCACTACTCAGTAGCCGGCGTGACGGGCAGCGACGCGAGCGACGACGACCAGAAGCCGCCGGACTACGACAGCTCGCTGGCCACGCCGGTGCAGGGCGGCGGCGACGCGCCGCAGGCGGAACGCACCCTCTCCTGCTACGGATGGGGCGGGAGCCAGCCGGGCGGCGCGGGCGCCGGCCTGCGCGCCGGACCCCTCACGCTCGAGGGCCTGACCGCCCGCCGCCGCGGGCGCGTCCTGCCGGCGGCCGCGATCCTGGAGCCCGGCGCCTCCGTCACCGTCTCGGTCGCGCCTCGCGACCGCGACCACGCCGGCCTGCTCTACGGCCGGGACTGGCGCGGCCCGCACCGTCTCTCGGAGGCGGCGCACACGCTCCGCTTCGAGGGCTGCTCGGACACGAGCCGCGACGGCGGCGTGACGCGCTTCGACGGCGGCATCGTCCGGACTGGCTGCGCGACGCTGCTCGTGTACGCGGGCGGCGAGCCGCAGCGGCTGCGCGTCGGCTGCCGCTAGCCCCGACGGCGTATCGTGCAGACCATGCTGGTTGCCATCGCAGGAGGGCACGGAAAGATCGCGCTGCACCTCACGCGGCTGCTGAACGACCGGGGCGACCGGGTTCGGTCGCTGATCCGCAACCCCGACCACGGCGACGACGTCCGGGCGGCCGGTGGCGAGCCGGTTGTCTGTGACCTCGAGGCCGCGGACGAGCAGACCGTGGCGCAGGCGGTCGAGGGCGCCGACGCCGTGGTGTTCGCCGCCGGAGCCGGACCGGGCAGCGGCTCCGAGCGCAAGCTCACCATGGACCTCGGCGGCGCCGTCAAGCTGATCACGGCCGCAAAGGGCGCCGAGATCAGCCGCTACGTGATCGTGTCGAGCGTCAACGCGAACCCCGACGCCCTGGGCGACGACACGTTCAGCGTCTACCTGCGCGCCAAGGGCCAGGCGGATGCCGAGCTGGCGGCGAGCGGTCTCGACTACACGATCGTGCGCCCCGGACGCCTGACCGACGGGCGGGGGACCGGCCGGGTGAAGCTCGACGGCGGCAGCGGCGAGATCCCCCGCGAGGACGTGGCCGCGGTTCTCGCCGCCGTCCTCACTGCGCCGAACGCGATCGGCGCGACGTTCGACCTCGTCTCCGGCGACACGCCGATCGACGAGGCGGTCGCGGCACTCTAGAGATGGGCGCGGTCCATCGCCGCAGGCCGGACGGCTCGTGGGACGGCGTTGCGCCTCGCGACTACGAGCACGTTCCCGGCGTCGTGCGGCACGAGCTCATCGGCGCCCCGAGCTACCGGGTGCGGTACTTCGAGGTGGCGGCGGGGCAGCGCACGGCGCTCGAGCGACACCCGCACGATCACGGCGTCGTGATCGAGCGCGGCCGCGCGCGCGTCACGCTCGGCGACGAGCGGCACGAGCTCGGTCCGGGCGACGTGGTGTACGTCGCACCGGACGAGCTCCATTGCTTCGAGGCGATCGGCGACGAGCCGCTCGGGTTCATCTGCGTCGCCCCGCCGGCCGTCAGCTCCTCACGCGCCGGATCTTGATGCTGCGGCTCCCGCTCGAGGAGTACTTGTCGTCCATGACCACCACCACGCGGTAGCGCCCGCCGCGCCGCTGGCTGATCGTCTTGCGATAGCGCGACCAACCGCCGCCGCTGTGCCGCGTGACAGTGCGCGCGATGTTCATCCACACGCCATTGCTGCGACGCAGCTTCTGGATGACCACCTCGCGGCCGTCGACGGCCGGTCTCACGCGGCCATGGAACCGCAGCCGGCCGCGGCGGTCGCCGCGCTGCACGTTGACGTGGCGGGTGACCTTGACCGTGGTGCCGACCACGACGACCGGGCTGATGACCTCCGGCTTGGCGGGCATCTGCACGACGAACTGCGTGTTCACCGGCACCGACGCGACCGTCGAGGAGAAGCTCCCGTCGGCGTTCGTGACGAACACGTTCCCGGCCGGCAGGAACCCCTGCGTGTACGGCCACGGGTTGCTCAGGAGCTGGACGTTCCGACCGCCGTTGCCGGTTCCGGAGAGGACGCCGGACAGCGTCGTCACCCCGCCGACGTGGACCGGGTTCGGAGTCGCCACGAGCGACACGCCGAGCGGCTGGCGCTTGGTCTTGAACGTCCGGTGCTGGCCGCGCGCAACGCCCTTCGAGTTCTGCGCGACGAGCCGGTAGTGGTACGTCGTGAACGGCGCGAGCCCACCGACGGCCACGGCGATCTTGACGCCCTTGTTGCCGGCGCCGGCCGACGTCGCCGGCGTGGTCAGTCCGTACAGGCTCGTCGTGCCGTACTGGAAGAAGTACGTCGTCTCGGCGCCCTTCGGGTTGACGGTGCCGTTCAGCACCACCGTCGTGGGCTGGACGTTCGCCGCGCCGCCGGTGGTGACCACCGGCTTCTCGGCGGCGGCCGCCGTCGCGGGCGCCCATATGAGCGCTCCCACGATCGCAACGACCATAACTCCCCGCATCGCTTCCTCCTGGTCGGATTTCGACGCTCGATCCTGCCAACACGCGCGGCGGCACGCGGGTTGCGGTGCGCAGTGACGGGTACGACCGAGCGCGTGGAGGCCGCAGCCACGTTCCACGCCCTCGTCGGAGGCCTCGAGTATCCGATGTTCATCGTCACCGCGCGCGCCGGCGAGGAGCCGCTCGGCTGCCTGGTCGGCTTCGCCACGCAGACGAGCATCGACCCGCCGCGGTTCGCGGTGTGCCTGTCCCACAACAACCGCACGTACCGCCGCGGCCGCGACGCGGAGCTGCTCGGCGTGCACTGCGTCCCCGAGCACGCGGCCGCGCTGGCCGAGCTGTTCGGCGGCGAGACCGGCGACGAGGTCGACAAGTTCGCCCGCTGCGCGTGGCACGAGGGCCCTGGAGGTATCCCGATCCTCGAGGACTGCCCGAACTGGTTCGTCGGCCGCGTGCTGTGGCGAGCGGAGGCCGGCGACCACGACGCGTTCCTGCTCGAGCCGGTGGCGGCCGAGAACGGCGCCTCCGAGGACGAGTTCACGTTCCACCGCGCCAAGCGGATCGACCCCGGGCACGAGGCCTGATGGAGCGCTTCACGCGCCTGCTGCCCGAC
The DNA here is from genome assembly GCA_046744275.1 of Actinomycetota bacterium. Taxonomy (GTDB): domain Bacteria; phylum Actinomycetota; class Thermoleophilia; order Solirubrobacterales; family Solirubrobacteraceae; genus DASSUW01. Next base: position 2,154 of record JBKOYW010000327.1, on the reverse strand, counting down.
CGGGCGGCGGACCTCGAGGCCACCGACCTGGCCGCCGCGGCACCGGGCCCGGCGCCGGCGGACCGGCCGTTCATGCTCGTCAACATGATCGCGACCGCCGACGGCCGCGCCACGATCGCCGGCCGCACGGGTCCGATCGCCAACCGCGCCGACTACGAGCTCTTCCACGCTCTGCGCACGCGCGTCGACGCCGTGATGGTCGGCGCCGAGACCGTGCGGGTGGAGGGCTACGGGCGCATGGACCCGCTCGCCGTCCTCGTCACGCGCTCGGCGCTCGTGCCCGCCGACGTCGGCCTGCTGAAGGCGCCCGAGAACCGCGTCATCGTGCTCACCCCGTCGCCGGACGCCACGCTGCCGCCGTGCGCGGCGCAGGTGAGCTACCTGCGCGCGCCGCTCGCGGAGGGCGTGCGGCGGCTGCGCTCCGAGCACGGCGTGCGGTCGATCCTCTGCGAGGGCGGCCCGCAGCTCCTCGGCGACCTCCTGCGCGCCGGGCTCGTCGACGAGCTGCACCTCGTGATCGCCGCCAAGCTGGCCGGCGGGCCGCACCCGATCACGATCGTCACCGGTGCGGCCCTCGACCCGCCGGTCGACCTGCGGCTGCTCTCGCTGCACGAGTCGGGCGGCTACCTGTTCCTGCGGTACGGGCTCGCAACAGCGTGAGCTCCCGGTCGAGAGGTCCAGCGCTCCTGCTGGACGCCGACGTGGCTATGGGATCCCAAGCCTTCCGCAAGCGCATCCCAAGCCCGGGCCTGAATCCTGCTCGCCATGCCACTGAACTCATACGGAGTGCTGGTCGGGCGCGCGGTCGACAGCCGGCGGGAGGGCGGGACCGACTCGCCGCACTACCAGGTCCGGATCGACGCCGCCGGGACGAGCTACCGGATCGCCGTCAACGTCCTCTCGCAGGAGTCGCCGTCCGAGCTGCTCTACCTCGTCAGCGATGACCTCCGGCATCCGGTGACCGACGCAGTGACAGGCCTCGACGCCGGCTGGCATGCGCTCCCGTCGCGGCCCGGCGGCGCCGCGCTCGACTTCATCCGCGGCAACATCTTCGACCGGTCCCAGATGCGGCCGCTGGCGCCCGACGTCGCCGGGCCGGACAACGACCTCGCCGACTTCCTCGACCGTTACGTCAAGCGCGCGATCGCCGACCCCGACGCGCTCGTGTACGCGTTCGGCGAGCGCTGGGGGCCTGAGAACGGCGTGCGCGACAAGATCTTCGGCTTCCGGCCGGGCAACGGCGTGCACGACATCCACATGAACCAGGGCAACAGCGCTCGCTTCCGCGGCGACGACGGCGTGTGGCAGGACGGCGGGCTGCTCGTGCGGCTCGGCGGCCGCTGGGTCGGGATCTTCCTCGCCTTCCAGAGCCAGGCCTGGCACACCGACGACGCCACCGGCCACGCGATTGCGGTCGAGCCGAAGCCGCAGCCCGAGCCCACCGGCGACACGGCCGCGATCCGGATCCTGGCCGCCATGGTCAACCCGAACGGCGGCGCGCCCGAGCGCGAGTCGGTCCTGCTCATCAACGCCTCGCCGCACGCGGTCGACCTCACCGGCTGGCGGCTCGCGGACCGCATGAAGGCGACCTGCACGCTGCCGCCCGGGCCGCTCGCGGCCGGCCAGACGCTCGACGTCGCGCTCCAGAACGGCGTCCAGCTCGGCAACAAGGGCGGCTCGATCACCGTCCTCGACCGCGCAGGGCTGAAGGTCGCCGGCGTCTCCTACACGGCCGAGCAGGCGCGCGAGGAGGGCTGGACCGTCACGTTCTGACGGCGACGCGGTCGTGGATCGCGAGGAACGCCTCGACGACCGCCGGCGCGCGGGCGCGCCCGACACGATGCGCTCGCCGATCAGCGTGTGGCGGCGGACGAACGCCCACTCGTCGTCGGTGAGCGGGCCGGGCTTGAGCAGCAGCGGGCGCGGGATCGCGATCTTGCCGAGGTCGTGCAGCTCGGCCGCGGTCGCCAAGCGCTCGACGGTCTCCTCGTCGAGGCCGAGCTCGCGCGCCACGTCGAGCCGCGGCATCCGGCTGCGGGCGAGCAGCACGATCGCCGCGTACGCGAGCGGGTCGAAGCCGAGCCACAGCCCGTCGGCGATCGACGGGAACGGTGCCTCCTCGAGGTCGGCGAGCACGATCGACCAGTACCAGTT
>JBKOYW010000225.1:0-14739 GCA_046744275.1 Actinomycetota bacterium | reverse complement strand
GGTCAAGAAGTCCTTCGACCAGCAGAAGAAGCAGAGCTTCCCGAAGGACGAGGACTACCAGAAGTTCCTCAAGGACTACGGCCAGACCGAGCAGGACGTCATGCAGCGCGTCAAGCTCGACCTGCTGTCCAACAAGATCCGGGACAAGGTCATCAAGGGCAAGGACAAGGTGACCGACGCCCAGATCGAGGACTTCTACAACAAGAACAAGGAGCGCTTCGCGCAGCCCCAGCGCCGTGACCTGCGGATCGTGCTGACCAAGGGCGAGGCGAAGGCCAACCAGGCCAAGGCCGCGCTCGACAGCGGCGAGTCCTGGAAGAGCGTCGCCAAGCAGTACTCGATCGACGAGGCCTCCAAGGCGCAGGGCGGCAAGCTCCCGGCGCAGGCCGAGGGCACGCTCGAGAAGGCACTCGACGAGGCGGTCTTCAAGGCCCAGCGCGGCGAGATCAACGGCCCCGTGAAGACGCAGTTCGGCTACTACGTGTTCGAGGTGGAGAAGATCCAGAAGGCCTCGCAGCAGACGCTCGCGCAGGCCAAGGAGACGATCCGCCAGACGCTGCAGTCGCAGAACCAGCAGAAGGCGCTCGACAAGTTCGTGGCCGACTTCCAGAAGAAGTGGAAGGAGCGCACGGAGTGCCGCGAGGGCTACGTGACGCAGCAGTGCAAGAACGCGCCGAAGCCGACGCCGACGCCAAGTACCGCGGCGCCGACGACCCCGACGCAGCCGACCCAGCCGGCGCCCGCTGAGCCCGAGAACCGATGAGAACGTCGAGGCGCTCCGGCGCCTCGACGAGCTGACCCGGCGGCTGCGGCGCGAGTGCCCCTGGGACCGTGAGCAGGACGAGCGCACGATCGTCCCGCACACGGTCGAGGAGGCGTACGAGCTCGCCGCGGCCGCCAACACGGGCGACGACGCGAAGCTGCTGGACGAGCTCGGCGACGTCCTCTTCCAGGTCCACTTCCTCTCGCTGCTGCTGGAGGAGCGCGGCGCCGGCTCGCTGGCCGACGTCGCCGAGCACTGCCGCCAGAAGCTGATCCGCCGGCACCCGCACGTGTTCGGCGAAGTGGAGGCTCAGACGGCGGGCGAGGTCCTGCACAACTGGGACCAGATCAAGGCCGGCGAGCCGGGGCGCGAGCCCGGCATCTTCGGCGAGGTGCCGGAGAACCTGCCCGGCCCGCTCTACGCCCGCAAGGTGCAGCGCCGCGCCGCCACCAGCGGGTTCGACTTCGACCACGTCCCCTACGAGGCGGTCGAGGGCGAGCTGGACGAGCTGCGCGACGCCGGCGACCGCGAGGCCGCGTTCCACGAGGTCGGTGACGTGCTGTTCGCCGCCGTCAACGTCGCGCGCAAGCTCAAGGTCGATCCCGAGCTGGCGCTGCGCGCCGCGGCCGACCGCTTTCGCGGGCGCGTCCAGGAGGCCGCCGACCTCGCCGCAGGCGACGGCGCGGCTTGGCAGGATCTCGGGCCCGAAGCCCAGCTCGCCTATTACGCGCGGGCTCGCCTGAACGAGGAGCCGACGTGAGTCAGATCGAAACCGTCCACGCCCGCCAGATCCTGGATTCGCGCGGCAACCCCACCGTCGAGGTGGACCTCGTGCTGCGCTCCGGCGCGCACGGCCGCGCCGCGGTGCCGTCCGGCGCCTCGACCGGCGAGTTCGAGGCCACCGAGCTCCGCGACGGCGGCGACGCCTGGGGCGGGAAGGGCGTCAGCAAGGCCGTCGGCAACGTCAACGCCGAGATCGCGGAGGCGATCGCCGGCGCCGACGCGCTCGACCAGTCCGGCCTCGACCGCAAGTTGATCGAGCTCGACGGGACGCCGAACAAGTCACGCCTCGGAGCGAACGCGATCCTCGGCGTGTCGCTCGCCGCCGCCCGGGCCGCGGCTGCGGAGGAGGGGCAGCCTCTGTGGCGCTACCTCGGCGGTGAGTCCGCGCGCGTGCTTCCGGTTCCGATGATGAACGTCGTCAACGGCGGCGCCCATGCCGACAACTCGGTCGACTTCCAGGAGTTCATGGTCGTCCCGGTCGGGGCCGACTCCTTCGCTCGCGGGCTGCAGATGGGCGCGGAGGTCTTCCACGCGCTCAAGAAGACGCTCGGCAAGCGCGGCCTCTCGACAGCCGTCGGCGACGAAGGCGGGTTCGCGCCGAACCTCGAGTCGAACGAAGCGGCGCTCCAGGTGCTGATCGACGGCATCGAGGCCGCGGGCTACGAGCCCGGGTCCGACGTCGCCATCGCGCTGGATCCCGCGACCAGCGAGGTCTTCGCGGACGGCGCCTACAACCTCGAGCATGAGGGGCGAACGCTGTCGGGCGCCGAGCTCGCCGCGTACTGGGCCGACCTCGCCGAGCGCTACCCGATCCTCTCGATCGAGGACGGTATGGACGAGGAGGACTGGGACGGCTGGCGGACGCTCACCGAGCGGATCGGCGAGCGCGTGCAGCTCGTCGGCGACGACCTGTTCGTGACCAACACGGAGCGGCTCAAGCGCGGGATCGACTCCGGCGTCGCGAACTCGATCCTCATCAAGGTCAACCAGATCGGGACGCTGACCGAGACGCTGGCGGCGATCGACATGGCGCGGTCGGCCGGTTACACCGCGGTCATGTCGCACCGCTCGGGCGAGACGGAGGACACGACGATCGCCGACCTCGCGGTGGCGACCGGCTGCGGGCAGATCAAGACCGGCGCGCCGTCGCGCAGCGATCGCGTCGCGAAGTACAACCAGCTGCTGCGGATCGAGGAGGCGCTCGGCGGCGACGCCGAGTACCCGGGGCGATCCGTGTTCCGCAGCTGACCGACTCGTTCCCCCGCGCCACGGCACGGGGCTGAACGGTTCGTTTCAGAGGAAGGGGGGTGGCGCCGTCGAACGAAGGCGGTGGGCATGGAGCGCCGCACCCGGATCCGCTGGGACCGCCTGGGCCGCTGGGCCCTGATCGCGGTTCTCGCCTTCGTCGTCTACCTGTACATCGGTCCCGCCGCCACCTGGGTCTCGACCTACCGCGAGGCGGGGCGCAAGCGCTCCGAGGTCGCTGCGCTGAAGGAGGAGAACCGCCGCCTGCGCGAGCGCCGGCGCGAGCTGCGCGACCCCGCCGCCCTCGAGCGCGAGGCGCGCCGGCTCGGCATGGTCAAGGCCGGCGAGAAGTCCTACGTGATCGAAGGAGTTGCACGGGCCGACATCCAGTCGGCCCCCTGATCGAGACGGCCGCCGTCCGGGCGGCCGAGACCACGCCGCTAGCCTGGAAGCGGTGTCGTTCGATACCGCATTGCCGCAGTGGCAGGAGGGCATGCGGCGGCTCCAGGAGGCCCCGCCCGAGCAGCGCCGCATGCTCGAGCGCGTGACGAATGCGATCGAGGACGAGCTGCGCCGGCGGCTCGGCGGCGCGTTCACGTCCACCGAGCTCGCCGACCTCTACGACGAGGGCACGGGCTGGACCACCGACCTCGCCGTGGCGACCGCGCCCGAGGACCCGTACGCGTGGGACGCCCGTACGGTCGCCGACGCCGCCTTCGCCCGCTACCTGCGCGCGGCGACGGACTTCGCCGGCGGCCGGCGGCGCGTCCTCGACTAGGCCTCCGACCAGGCGGGCTCGCCCGCGACCGCCTCCTGCGTCTCGCGCTCGACCGGCCGCAGCACGGCCGCCGCGACGACGATCGACACGACGAGCAGCACGGCCGCGACGGTGAACGCGAGCTGGTAGCCCGAGGTCAGCGCGGAGGCGGTGCTCTCCCCGTCCGCGAGCCGCCCGGCCGTGTGCTCGGTCGACAGAGTCGCGAGCACGGCGAGCCCGACCGCCCCGCCGACCTGCACCGTCGTGTTGAGCAGACCGGACGCCAGGCCGGCGTCGCTCTGCGTGGCGCCCGACATCGCGAGCGTCGAGAGCGCCGGGAACGTGAGGCCGGCGCCGATGCCGAGCAGGACCATCGCCGGCAGCAGGTCGACCGCGTAGCTCGCGTCCACCGGCACGCGGGTGAGCCAGCCGAGGCCGACGACGATCAGCGCCAGTCCGGGCAGCAGCACGGCGCGCTCGCCGAAGCGCAGGTTCAGCCGCGCGGAGAAGCCGAGCGAGAGGATCCCGATCCCGAGCGACACCGGCAGGAAGGCAAGGCCGGTCTCGACCGCGTCGTACCCGAGCACCCGCTGCATCAGCAGCACGCCGGAGAAGAACATCCCGAACATGCCCGCGACCATCAGGAACTGGGTCACGTTGGCGCCCGTGACATTGCGCGAGCGGAAGATCCGCAGCGGCAGCAGCGGGTTGGCAGCCGTCGCCTGGCGCACGACGAACGCGGCCAGCAGGGCGAGCGAGAGCGCGCCGAAGCCGAGTGTGTGCGCCGAGCCCCAACCGTGGTCCGTGACCTCGACGATCGTGTACACGCCGAGCATCAGCGCGGCCGTCACGAGCAGGGCACCGGCGACGTCGGCGCCGCGGCCGAGCCCGATCCCGCGGTCGCTCGCGACGAGGCGGACGGCCAGCCCGGCGGCGACGATCCCGATCGGGACGTTGACGAAGAAGATCCAGTGCCAGTTGATGCCCTGGGTGAGCACGCCCCCGGCCAGCAGGCCTATCGAGGCGCCCGCGGACGCGACGAACGCGTAGATGCCGACCGCCTTCGCCTGGTCGCGCGGCTCCGGGAACATCGTGACGATCATGCCGAGCACGACCGCGGACGCCATCGCGCCGCCGGCGCCCTGGACGAAGCGCGCGGCGATCAGCATCTCCTGGCTGCCCGACACGCCGCACAGCAGCGATGCAGAGGTGAACAGCGCCAGGCCGGCGAGGTAGACCCGCCTGCGGCCCAGCAGGTCACCGACCCGGCCGGCGAGCAGCAGCAGCCCGCCGAGGGCGATCAGATAAGCGTTGACCACCCAGGCCAGGTTGGATTGCGAGAAGCCGAGGTCCTCCTGGATCGAGGGGAGCGCGACGTTCACGATGGTGCCGTCGAGGATGATCATCAGCATCCCGGCGCAGAGGACGTACAGAGCGGCCCAGCGGTTCTGCGTGGTCTCAGTCATAGACCGAACCGTAGCAAAAGGTTTCGTAGTAGACGATCTTCTACGAAACTATGCTGGAAACGCGCGGGCGCCGCACCGGGCGCTCGCAGTGCGGCGGGTCGCCGAGCCGGCCGGCGACGAGCGACAGCGCATCGACGAACCCCGCGCGCTCGCCCTCCGGCAGGGCTGTCAGCACGTCGTCGTAGATGCGGGCGACGATCTCGCGGCCGCGGGCGACGATCCTCTCGCCCGCCGGGCTGACCCAGATGATGCGGGCGCGCCGATCGGTGCTCGACAGGCGCCGCTCCGCGAGCCCGGCCCGCTCGAGCTCGTCGATCGTGACCACCATTGTCGTCTTGTCGAGCGAGCAGAGGCCGGCCAGCTGGCTCTGCGTCAGCTCCCCGGTCATCGCCTTCGAGAGCACGCAGTGGGCCCGCGGGGAGATGCCGAGCTCGGTCAGCGCGGCGGTGAGCTCCGTGTGCAGGCCGTGCGCGGCCCGCGACAGCAGCAGGGCCAGATCGGTGTCGGCGGGAGCGCTCGTCGCCATGAGCCGAGCGTAGCGGACCGCTGGGATCAATCCGGCCGGCGGGTGAACGCGTGGTAGATCCAGACCGGCTCGAAGCCGAGCCGCAGGTAGAGCCGCTTCGCGTCCCCCTCGTCGTCGGCGATGATCAGCGTCTCCTCGGCCCCGGCCGCGCGGGCGGCGGCGGCGACGAGCTTGCCGCCGAAGCCGCGGCCGCGGTGGTCGGGCGTGACGTAGGCCGCCTCGATCTCGGCGGTGCGCCCGCGCGCCGTGAAGCTCGCGAAGCCGGCGATCTCGCCCGCCTCGTCGCGCGCGACCACGGCGCGGGCCTGCAGCCTGCGCAGGACGTCGTCCTCGGCGTCGGCCTGGCGCTCGAGCTCGGCCTCGGAGTGCATCCACTCCTCGCTGCGCCCCCATTCGAGCCGCAGCTCGCGCGTCGCGGCCGTGGGCACCTCCTCGCCGTCCGGCCCTGACGGCGGGCCGGCGAGCGCCAGGCAGACGAGCCGCTCGGTGGCCCAGCCGCGCTCGTCGAACCCGGGCCGCAGTCGCCTGGCCGTCTCGTCGTCCTCGATGTCGACCCGGCGGTGCCGGAGGCCGGCCTGGAGCCGGTCCGCGGCCGCGACGAGCTCGTCGACCGTCAGGTCCGGGTGCGCGCCCTCGACGCGTACCGTGTTGAACGACCAGAACCCGGGGTGGGCGGTGCAGCGGAGCGCGGTACCGCGCTCCCACCTCTCGGCGACGTCGCAGACCGTGGCCTGCGACGCGCGGCGCCATGCGATCGCCCGCTCGCGGGCGTCAGTCGTCGTCCTCGTCCTCGCCGCCGGCGCGGCGGATCACGATCTGGTCCTCCTCGATCGTGATCTCGACCGGGCGATGGCCGGCCCAGTGCTCGGCGTAGACGGGATCGTCCTGGACGGCGGGGTCGAGCCACAGCCCGTAGCCCTCTTCGCCGTGGTCGAACGTGCCCTCCAGCGGGCGGGTGGCGGTGCGGCGCCGGCTGCGGCCACCGCGGGCGCGGCGCTTGCGCGGCTTCTCCTCGTCCTCCTCGGACTCGGCCTCGACCTCGGCCTCGGCCTCGGCCGCCTTCGCCGCGGCCTCCTCGGCCGCGCGCGCCTCCTCCTCGGCCCGGCGCGCCTCCTCCTCTTCGCGGCGCTTGGCCTCCTCCTCGAGCTCGGCCGCGATCGCGGCGTCGTCCTCCGCTCGAAGGTCTACCTCGTCGCTCGCAGGCTCGGCGCCGTCGGCCTCCAGGTCCTGCTCGCGCTTGAACGCCTGGATCTGCTGGACCGTCACGTCGAGCTGGTGTGCGATCCACGCGTCGGTGCGGCCCTGTCGCACCCACCCTCGGATCTGGTTAAGCTGCGGACGCAGGGACCGGCGACTCATGAGAGGCCGGTAGGCTAGCGCAAGAGGGTCAGGGGCTTCGGGTGCAGGCCCCATAGGAGATACGCCGAATGAGCACTAACCTCGCCCGAGCCTCGAGAAACGCCAGGGAGGCGGCGCCATGCTTGTCCTGACACGCAAGTCCAACCAGTCGATCATGATCGGCGACGACATCGAGGTCTCGGTGCTCTCGATCATGGGGGAGAAGGTCCGCATTGGGATCCAGGCCCCGCGGGACATTCCGGTGTTCCGCAAGGAGGTCTATCTCGAGATCCAGCAGGAGAACGTCGCGGCCGGCGCGTCGGCTCGTGCTGAGGTGGACGATGCGCTGAAGCGGCTCAGCAGCCGCCCTTAGCCCATCACGTAGTACAGGGTCTGGAACATCGCGATCGCGACGATGACCGCGGTGGCGATCAGCGTCAGCAGCACGATCGCGAAGCGCATCGAGCCCTGGCGGTGCGTCTTGACGGCACGGCGGCGCCGCGAGCGCTGCTCGGCGTGACGCCGCAGCCGCTCCTGACGCTCGCGATCCTCGTTGATCTCCTCGAAGAAGGCCTCTTCGATCTCGGCGATGCTCTGCCGCATCCGCATGGCGTCGCAAGATTAGCGGCACGCGCTCCATAATCCACGCCCGGCGCGGCGCGCCGAGCAGGCGAGCTCGTCGAATTCGTCGCGCAGCCGGACAGCGCGGCGAGGAGGGCGCGGAGGATCGTCAGACGCGAGCGCCCTGCTCCGCGTCGTCGTAGACCTTGATGAAGCGCTGGTAGTTGTCGGCGATCTGCTCAGCGGCCGCCTCGCGCTCGAGGTCGCCGCCGAGGAAGCCCTTCAACGCGTCCCACCAGATCGAGCGGCCGATCGCGAAGCCGACCATGCCCTCGACCGGCGCCGCCTGGCGCAGCCAGTGGTCGACCTTCTCGTCGCTCGCGCCGCGACCGAGCAGCACCGACACGACGTTCTCGCGGCCTTCGCCCTTGCGGGTCTGGTCCACGAGCATCTGGGCGTCCTCCTGCGTGTCGACGCCCTCGATCTTCCAGATGTCGACCTCGATCCCGAAGTCCTGGATCTGGCCGATCGCGCGGCGCATCAACTCGGGCCGCAGCTCGGCGTCGTAGCGGTCGGTGTCGGCGCCGACCGACTCGAGCTGCTCGTCGGTCGCGGGCACCAGCAGCTCGAACAGGAACAGGCGGTCGTGATCGTGGAGCCAGTCGGCCAGCTCCTTGAGGCGGCCGAGCTGGCGCTGGTTCATCTCCGCGTCGCCGTCGGGGTTGAGGCGAACGAGCACCTTGGAGAACTGCGGGTCGAACTTCTCGATGTGGGCGCCGAAGTCGCTGTCGTACTGGAAGTCGAACTCGTCCTGGCCGGACTTCTCGACCGGCATGGCCAGCGCGAGGCCGTGCGCACGCGCCAGCTTCGGGACGTCGCCGCCGAACTGCTCGTCCACGAGCACCCCGGCCGTGGAGGCGTCGAGCCCGCGCTCGACCGCCTTCTCCATCCCCTCGAAGACGAGCCGCTTGGCGTCGGTGATCGTCTCGGTCTCCTCCGGCGTCGGGTCGCCCTCGATGCCGAACATCTTCTTCTGGAACGAGCCCCTGTGGTCGAAGGCGAGGATGTAGAGCTTGCCGTCGTATCCCAGCGCCATGGCGCGCCACCCCTGTTCGAAAGTCGTTTCGTCTTCTGGGCCCCTACTCTACGCGGCCGATGGAGCCGAAGTTCAGCGGCCCCAGCTTCACGATCGGGATCGAGGAGGAGCTGATGATCCTCGACTCCGAGACGTTGGCCCTCGCCAACGCGATCGAGGCCGTGCTCGAGGAGCACGGCGAGGACGGCGACGTGAAGCCGGAGCTCCTGGAGTCCGTCCTCGAGATCGCGACCACGCCGCATCCGAACACGCGCGCAGCCGGGCGGCAGCTGCGCGACCTGCGCCGCTCGGTCAACGAGGCGGCCGGGCGCCGCGGTCTGTGCATCGGCTCGGCGGGCACGCATCCGTTCGCGATGTGGGAGGACCAGCGAGTGTCCTCCCGCCCGCGGTACCGCGAGCTGATCGCGGCACTGCGCTTCGTCGCACGCCAGGAGATCATCTTCGGGCTGCACGTGCACGTCGGCCTCGACGATCCCGACAAGGCGATCCACGTGGTCAACGGCATGCGGGTGCATGTGCCGATCCTGTTCGCGCTCGCCGCCAACTCGCCGTACTGGCGGGCGGACGAGACCGGCTTCGCCTCGACGCGGATGCCGATCTTCCGCGCCTTCCCGCGCGTCGGCATCCCCCCGTACTACGAGGACTGGGAGGACTTCGAGCGCCGGATCGCGTTCATGGTCGACGCGGAGGTGATCGAGGACTACACGTACCTCTGGTACGACGTGCGGCCGCACCCGAACTTCGGCACGGTCGAGATCCGGGCGATGGACGCCCAGACGCGTGTCGAGCACACGCTCGCGCTGGCGGCGCTGATCCAGGCGATGGTCAAGGAGCTGGCCGAGCACTACGAGGCCGGCAAGCGGCTCGCCCGCTACCCGTACGAGATGCTCGACGAGAACAAGTGGCTGGCGGCGCGCCACGGAATGGAGGGCGAGCTGGTCGATCTGCCCGAGCGCCGGCGGGTCCCTGCGAAGGAGCTTGCGAAGCGGCTCTACGACCGCCTGCGCGAGCACGCCCAGGACCTCGGCTCGGCCGACGAGCTGGAGGCGATCAAGGACATCCTCCATCACGGCAACGGCGCACAGCGGCAGCGCGTGGTCTACGAGGCGAACCACGACTACGCCGAGGTGATGCGGGAGATCGTCGAGGCTACGAGCGGCTAACACCGCCCGCGTAGAATCGGACGCCATGGCGAGCGGCCCAGACCTCTTCGTCGTCTGCAAGAAGTGCGGCTCGGAGGTGTCCCCGTACATCACCGAGTGCCCGTACTGCGGCACGCGGCTGCGCAAGCGTGCGCCGAAGCTCGAGCGCGGCGGGGTCCCGAAGGAGCCGAAGGCGCCGCGCCGGCGGCGGCCCACGCTCGGGCGGCTGAAGCCCGGCGAGATCCCCGGCATCCGCGCCGACCGCCGGCCGTACGCCACGATCCTGCTCGTCGTCGCGTCGCTGCTCGTGACGCTCGGGGCGAAGGCGAACCTGTGGGAGGTCCACCGCCTCCTGCTCACCTTCGACACCACCGACGAGTACTACCGGACCGTCACCACGCTGTTCATCTACGGCTCGACCGGCTACGAGATCGTCGCGCTCGGCGCGATCTTCCTGTTCGGCTGGCTGCTCGAGCGCCGGCACGGAATGTGGGCGCCGCTGCTCGTGTTCCTCGCGGGCGGCGCCGGCGGCATGTTCCTCGCGATCGCGGGCGACGACGTCGGGATCGTCGCCACGGGCGGCAACGGCGCCGCGCTCGCGCTGCTCGCGGCATGGGCGATGCGCGACGTCCTCGGCCGCCGGCGAGGCGTGGAGGACGACTCGGACCTCCTCGGCGCGCTTGCCATCGCCGCGGTGCTGATCCTGCTACCGCTCGCGACCGAGGAGGCGAGCGCCCTGGCCGGTCTCGGCGGCGGGCTGGTCGGCGTGGTGCTGGGCGCGCTGCTGTCGCGGCTGCGCGAGCGCTAGACGGTCGGGCGCGAGAGGGACGCGACGATCGGTCGCAGGTCCGCCGCCGACAGCTTGCACCCGCACCCCGCGCCGTGGGACAACGAGGTGAGGGGGGCCGTCATCGGCTCCTATGATGCCGGTCCGTGCCCGAGCGCCACTCCGACGCCGAGATCGACGCTGCGATCGAGGCCCTGAGCGACCCGGCGCGCCTGGAGGAGGCGCAGCGGTTGGTGGCCGCCAAGGCGCCGCAGCTCCAGCGCATCCTCGACCAGGCGCTCCAGTCCGCCGACTGGTTCGGCTCGGCGCATCAGGCCGAGGTGCTCAAGGCGGCGGGCAAGGCCGATCCCGACGAGCGGGTCACCGCCGTACGCACGCTGCTCGCCGAGGAGACGCGCGTGAGCATGCTCGTCGGCGTCGCCGTCGGGTACGAACTGGCACAGATGCTGACGAAAGGGGACTGAACATGGCCGTCGACATCCGCTTCCTGGGCCAAGCCTGCTTCGAGCTCAAGTCGGGCGGCGTGACCGTGCTGACCGACCCGTTCCTGACCGGCAACCCGCTCGCCGCCGCCTCGGCCGACGAGGTCGAGCCGGACGCGATCCTGCTCACCCACGGTCATGGCGACCATCTCGGCGACACGGTCGACATCGCGAAGCGCACGGGCGCCACGGTGCTGGCGATCGTCGAGCTGGCGGACGAGATCAGCGAGGCCGGCGTCGAGAACGTGGTAGGCCCCAACTTCGGCGGCACCGTGAAGTTCGACTGGGGCTGGGTCAAGCTCGTCCCGGCCTGGCACACCGCCGTCTCGCCGAGTGGCACGCCGCACATGCCCGCCGGCCTGCTGATCCACATCGGCGACCGGCTGGTCTACCACCTCGGCGATACCTGCCTGTTCAGTGACATGCAGCTGATCGCGAGGCGCGGCGACAAGGTCGACCTCGCGCTGGTGCCGATCGGCGGCCACTACACGATGGACCGCTTCGACGCGGTGACCGCGGTGGAGTTCATCAACCCAGCGCAGGTCATCCCGTGCCACTACAACACGTTCCCGCCGATCGAGGCCGACGCCGAGGCGTTCAAGTCCGACGTCCAGAACGCCGGCTTCTCGCAGGTCTACGTGGTCGAGCCCGGCGGGACCCACACGGTCAAGTGACCCACGCGATCGTTCTCATCGAAGCCGAGCGCTCGGCCATCGAGCAGCTCGGCGGCGCGCTGGCCGACGTCCAGGGCGTGGCCGAGGCCTACTCCGTCACCGGCGAGTGGGACTTCGTGGCGATGCTGCGCGTGCGCGAGCCGCAGGAGGTCGCCGAGGTCGTCACGCACCGGTTCGCAGCGCTGGAGGGGATCAAGCGCACGCACACGATGGTCGCGTTCGAGGTCTTCTCGCAGCACGACCTCGAGGCGCTGTTCTCGATCGGCAACTGATGGCGCGCTCCCTGGCCGCCGTGCTGGCCGTCGCCGCCGTGCTCGCCGGCTGCGGCGACGACGAGCCGACCGCGAGCTCCTCGCCCACGCCCGGGCCGACGGCCGCGGCGACCGATACGCCGACCCCGACGCCGGAAGCGACCGAGACGCCGGCGCCGACCGCCACCGAGCAGCCCGGCCCCGAGGAGCAGGAGGGCGGCGCCGGCGACGAGGAGGAGGCGCGGGTGCCGGTGCGGTTCACGGTGCGCGACGGCGCGGTCGAGCCGCGGAAGGTGAGCGTGCCGGGGTTCCTGGCGCTCGAGCTGATCGTGACCAACGAGTCGTTCGAGCCGGTGGTCGCCCGCCTCGAGGGCGTCGAGCCCCTGACCGCGAACCCCGGCGAGACGGCGCGGATGCGGATCGAGGGCCGGCGGCCCGGCCGCTACCCGATCGACTTCGGCAGCGCCGGCCAGGCGCTGCTCATCACCGGCGTAGAGCCCGGACCGTAGCCTCAGCGACGCTCGCCGGCGCCTCGGCCGGCGCGAAGTGGCCGACGCCGTCGAGCACCTGCACCTCTACGTCGGCGAAGAACTCGCCGACGCGGTCCGACCACGCGACCGGGAACAGCGGCTCGTGCTCGCCCCAGAGCACCGTGGTCGGGACGCGCACGCGGTCGGCCGGCGCAGGCGCGCGCTCGGCCGCCGACTGTGCGACCGCTCCCGACCCGGCTCGGTACCACGCGATGCTGGCCGTGAACGCGCCCGGCCGCGCGTACAGCGCGACCAGCTCGTCGAATCGGTCGGCCGGCAGCGACCAGCCCGGGGCGCTCCAGTGCTCCCAGAAGTGACCCAGGTAGGCGCGGACCGCCTCCGGGTCGCCGTCGATCAGCTCGTGCGAGAGCGGCAGCCGGTGGAACGGCTGGTACCAGAACTCGCGCAGCCCGTCCTGCGTGAGGATGCGATCCCCGGCGCCCGGCAGCGGCGGCGAGAGCACGAGCGCGCGGACCGCCTCCGGCGCGTCGCGCGCGATTCGCTGGGCGATCCGGCTGCCGATGTCGTAGCCCACCAGGACCGGGCGGTCGAGCTCCAGCTCGCGGATCAGGCCGAGCACGCTCGCGGCCTGCGCCTCGGCCGAGTAGGCCTCCTTCGGCGGACGCTCGTGCCGGTCCGAGTCGCCGAACCCGCGCAGGTCGGGCAGGACGACGTCCGCGTGGTCGGCGAGCCGAGGGAGCATCTCGCGGTAGTCCTGCCGCGCGCCCGGCCAGCCGTGCAGGAGCACCACCGGCGGACCGTCGCCCGCGCGCTCGTAGACGAGCCGGAAGTCGTCGACGGGAGCGCTCCGCAGCATTAGGTTGGCCGGCCAGCCAGGAGGGGAGTACCCTCGCCGGTATGAGCGAGCGCACGCAGCGGACGGACTTCCAGGCCACCAGCGATCCCGCGCTTCTCGCCTCGGCCGACCGCGGCGAGTCGCACCTGCTCACCTACCGCCAGCTCTACGAGCTGTGGGAGCGCCAGCAGTGGGCGACGCAGGACCTCGACTTCACGCAGGACCGGATCGACTGGCACGAGCGGATCCCGGCGGAGGAGCGGTTCCAGCGCATGTACGGGCTCTCCTCGTTCTTCATCGGGGAGCAGCGGGTGGCCGCCGAGCTGGGTCCGATGATGCGCGCCGCGCCGGACGAGGAGATGCGGCTCTTCCTCTGCACCCAGATCGCCGACGAGGCGCGCCACATGGCGTTCTTCGACCGCTTCTACCGCGAGGTCGGCGTGCTCGAGTCCGACAGCCTGGAGGCGCGTCTGGAGGAGACGTCCGCGCACCTCAACTCCGAGTTCGGGGTGCTGTTCGATGAGATGCTCCGCTCACGGGTGGACCGCCTGGCCTCCGAGCCCGAGGACCTCGAGACGCTCGTGGAGGCCGTGACGATCTATCACATGGTCATCGAGGGCATGCTCGCGCTCACGGGCCAGCACTTCATCATGGACTTCAACGAGCGGATGGGCACGCTGCCCGCCTTCGTGCAGGGGTTCACGCTCGTGGCGCGCGACGAGCACCGCCACGTCGCGTTCGGCGCGCGCTTCCTGCGCGACATGGCCCGCGAGGACCCGCGCTACGTGACCGCGATCCAGCGCACGCTCACCGAGGTCGGGCCGGTCGCCGACGGCGTGCTGCGCCCGCACTGGATGGAGGGCGGCGACGACGAGATGACGCTGTTCGGCGTGACCGTCGCCGAGACGCGCGCGTTCGCCATGAAGGCGCTCGAGCGCCGCATGAAGGTGATCGGGCTGCTGCAGGCCGCCTAGTGGATCCGTGATCCGAGCGGCACGTCGCTGTCGGGCGCGAGCAGGATCACCTCGCCGGCCTCGTTCGTGGCGCCCAGGGTCAGGACCTCGGAGCGGACCGGGCCGATCTGGCGCGGCGGGAAGTTGACGACGGCGACCACGAGGCGGCCCTCGAGCTCCTCGCGCGCGTAGTTGGTGATCCGGGCCGACGAGCGCTTGATCCCGATCTCCTCGCCGAAGTCGATCGTCAGCTTCCACGCGGGCTTGCGCGCCTCGGGGAAGTCCTCCACCTCGGTGATGCGGCCGACGCGCATGTCGACCTTGAGGAAGTCGTCGAACTCGATCATGGGCGCGGCAGCCTAGCGGCCGCGCTGGGCGTGCCTACGGGCCGGGGATCGGCTCGGGCGTCGGCTCCGGGTCCGGCGTGGGCGTCGGCTCCGGGGTCGGCTCGGGCGTGGGGGTGGGGGTCGGTGCCGGGTCGGCCGGCTGCGGCGAGGGCGCAGGCTGCGGCGTCGCGCTCGACGGCGGCGGCTCGCTCGGGGCCGGCGACGGGGACACGACCACGACCGTGGGGTCGCCGGGCGGGAGC
>JBKOYW010000270.1:0-4577 GCA_046744275.1 Actinomycetota bacterium | reverse complement strand
GGGCGAGATGAAGTGCGGCATGATCACGAACGGGATTGTCCGCTCGCCGTAGACGAAGCCCTGGTCGACGAGCCACTGCTCGACCTCCGACTCCATCAACGCGCAGCGGTTGCCGAGCTTCGAGAGCTCGACCAGATACTGGAGCTTGAGGTCGCTGATGTGGTCGATCACAGCCTGCTGAGAGCTTGATGCCCGATCCTCCGACCGCGAAAGCGCGTCGCAGTCGAACGCGAGCAGCAGGGCGGACAGCGCCAGCCTGGCGAGCGTCGCGCGAGGCCCCCGACGCGACGGCCAGAGCGAACGCCCTGATACCGGCACCGACAGCGGGCGCTCCGGCACCGAAGCGCCTCGAATTCGCTGTCGCAATGCGCGAGACGAGGTGTCGCGATGCCCACGCAGCTTCTCTGAGGCGGTGCTGCTTCGGCAGAGAGAAGGCGGCTCCGAAGGGTCAGTCGGCGAGCAGACGGAACGCGAGCCGCCGCGGGTAGCCCTGGCGGAACACGAGCGTCAGCCACAGCCGGCCGACGCCGTCGACGACGTCGATCGCATCGATGTCGCCGACCCGCACCGGCCGTAGGCCGACGTCGGCGATCAACTGCTCGACCCCCGCGTCCTCCGGCCCGCACCAAAACAGGTCCGCCACCGCGCCACCAATCGACGGGTCCGCGAACACCTCGAAGCCGAGCGTGTTGAACGCGCGAACGAAGCGGGCACCGGGGGCGGACTCCCCGTACGTGTCGGCATGGTGCAGCCGCTCCCCGCCGACGTCGTTGGTCGCGTCGATCACGACACGCCCGTCCAACGCTGGGCCATGCTCGGCCAGCAGCTGCGGCACCTCGGCGCCGGGCAACGCCAACAGCACTACGTCGGCGCCCGCGATCGCATCAGCGATCGCGACCGTCCGCGGCGGCTCCGGCGACCGCGAGGCATAGACCACGTCGCGGCCCGCGTGCCGCCATGCCTCCCCGACCGTCTCGCCGATGTTGCCGCTGCCAATCACGCCGATCCTGGTCATGGAGCGGACGATACGTACCGGCGCGTCTCGACGAGAACGCTCGCGGCCCAGGATGGAGTTGGAGCGACCTCAACCGCCCGCGAACTCACGCCGACGCTTATTGGCTGGCGCTTGCGCTTCGCGCGACCTGCGAGAGCGTTCCTCATTCCGGGGTCGGAAGCTGTCCGACTGGCAGGCATCCTGAGAGTCGTGCGAACCGAAGTCCTCACTGTCGTGACTTCAGTCGCCGGCCGCATCTCACGTGGCGCGACGCCTGGGCGCGGTCCCGCAATCACGACGTCAGCACGATCAGCACATGGGCCCACGCTAAGGAGACGATGACCCTTGGCGGGTTCCGGGCCCTCGCGCCCGCGCTCCTGCTTTCGGCGATCGGCGTCCTGCTGATCGTCGCTGCCGCCTTCGGCGCCGCGCTGCTCGCGACGGCAGCCACCGGCATTACCTCACGGGCCTGGTTGATCATCCTTCTGAGCGTCGTCCTGTCGCAGATCGTCGGCTCGGTGCAAGCGCGCAAACTGCCGCGTCGTACGGTGATCGCTGCGAGTGAGCGCGTGCGCTCGACGCCACCCGGCGTGCAGATAACTGACATCGAGGTGCATGCCGACGAGGCATCGGCGCTCGCGACGGTCCTGGTGGCCCCACGGGTTCCTGTACGTGGAGACCACCTACTACCGGCGCGACCGGTTTGCGACGCTAAGCGCCTACTTCAACCGTGAGCAGGGTCACGGGCACGAGCTGGCCGCTGAGGCGCTCGGCACCGCATGGCACCGGCTCGGCAACATCTACGAACTGTAGGCACCGACGTCAGCAGCACGGCGGGAGGCTAGCTCGGCTCAGTAGTCGTCTGAAGCGTTCGGCCTGCTGCTTTGCGCGACAGGCGACAGCGACGGTCGCGCCCAGCCGTGATGTCGAGACGGCGTTCGCTACCTCCACGAGTGGGTTTAGCGGCGCTGTTTCGTGTCGAGCGTGCGCCACGTGAGGTAGATGCATGCTCGCCGAGTGCGGACTGAGCACCTCAGCCGCGCGTTAGCGTGGCCGGTCTATGGTGCGGGTGATGGAGGTGCGACGCCGGACGGCTGGGCGGTTCCCCATCGGCGCCGGCGTGAGCCTGGAGCAGCTCGAGCAGGACCCGCACGCGCTGCTCGCGCGCCTGCGCGAGCGCGAGCCGGTGTCGTGGCTGCCCGCGTTGGACGGGTGGCTCATTACCCGCCGCGACGTCGCGATGCAGGTGATGCGCGACCCGGAGACCTTCACCGTCGACGACCTGCGGTTCTCCACCGGCCAGGTGGTCGGCTCCAGCATGCTCACGCTTGACGGCGAGGAGCACCGGCGCCACCGCGAGCCGTTCGCTCGCCCGTTCCGTCTCGCCGCCGTGCGCGCGCGGTTCACGGAGCTCGTGGCGCAGGAGACCGAGCGATTGATCGACGCCATCGAGCCAGCCGGCAGAGCGGAGCTGCGGGTCAGCCTGACGGGTCCGCTGGCGGTCGCGGTCGTAACGAGCGCGCTCGGCCTCGAGGATGCCGATGCAGGCGCAGTGCTCGGCTGGTACCGCCGGATCGTGGAGGCAGTGACGGACATCACCGCCGGCCGCCCGCTCACCGCCACCGGGCGCGAGGCCTACGAGCAACTGTCCGCCGCGATCAGCCCGGCGCTCGACCGCGAGCCTGCCGCCTCGCTCCTCGCCGCTGCCGCAAGCCAGGCCGGCGGATTGGAGCGCGAGCGAGTGATATCCAACGCGGCCGTGCTGCTGTTCGGTGGCATCGAGACGACCGACGGCATGATCGCCAACGCCGTTCTTCACCTGCTCTCGCACCCCGATCAGCTCGCGCTCGTGAAGGCGGATGCCCGCCTCTTGCCCAACGCGATCGAGGAGTCGCTGCGGCTCGAGCCGGCCGCGTCGGTCGTCGACCGTTACGCGACCGCCGACGTCGAGCTCGCCGGCGCGCCGATCCGCTGTGGCGAGCTCGTGCGCATCTCGATCGCCGGCGCCAACCGCGACCCGGCGGTCTTCCCGGACCCCGATCGCTTCGACGCGCGGCGCGATAACGCGCACCGGCACGTGGCGTTCGCGCACGGTCCGCACGTGTGCATCGGGATGCACTTGGCGCGCCTAGAGGCCCACACCTCCGTCGAGCGGCTGTTGCGACGCCTG
This sequence comes from Actinomycetota bacterium, assembly GCA_046744275.1. Lineage (GTDB taxonomy): Bacteria > Actinomycetota > Thermoleophilia > Solirubrobacterales > Solirubrobacteraceae > DASSUW01. The sequence continues at coordinate 1,413 of JBKOYW010000270.1, read as the reverse complement.
CCGGCGATGCGCCTGGACCCGGCTCGCCCGGCCGAGCCGCGCGGGCTCGTGTTCCGCAAGCCACCCGAACTGCATGTCCTCTGGACTCCTGAGCCCGCCCCGCCGACCGCGAGCGGTCCGTAGGCGCGGCGCCGCTGCTGCTTATCTGGGTCCGCGACCTGGTTCGGGTCGGTGACGTAATGGTTGATGGGTCGGTCCGGGTGGAGTGACTCCGGCCGCTCGGTCTTTGTTGGGCCGCCGTCTGAGGGCGGGAGCCGCAGCAGCTGCGGGAGCTGGCCGGAAGCGTCGGGGTCATCGGAGAGCGTCGGGCGTGGCGGAGCAGACTGTGGTCGTGTGTCGGCGTCAGGTCGTTGCGATCGGGTCCAGGGCGGCGGGGCCGAGCTTGCGCAACACGTGGTAGGAGCGCCGCGCGAGCTTGCGGGCGATCGTCAGCGAGGCGCGGGTGTGGCTGAGGCCGCGGGCCTTGAGTGCGAGGTAGTCGGCGTGGTCGGGGCTGCTGGGGCGGCAGGCCGCGAGCGCGGCCTCATAGAGCGCCCAGCGCAGCTGCGGGGAGCCTTGGGGGGTGAGCTTGCCGACGCGGGCGCGGCGGTCGGAGCGGTGCACGCCGATGTCGATGCCGGCCATGCGAACCGCCTTGCGCGAGGCGGAGAGCCGGCCGACGTCGCCGAGCTCGCAGCGCGTGACCAGCGAGGTCAGTTCGCCCATTCCGTAGAGGCCCATCGGGGCCCGGCAGCCGGTCTGGCGGCGGGCCAGGTGGCGCAGCTCGCGCTCGAGCGGGGCGAGCTGGGCCTCGATCGCGTCGATCATCCTCAGGGCCACCTCGATCCGTTCGCGCGCGTCCGCGGCCAACTCCAGCGCTCGCCGGAACGCGCGGCCCTCACGCGTGCGTAGTTTCTCCGGCGATCCGCTGCCTGTTGGAGCGACGGCCACCGTGACGATCGTCGTGCGGCCCACGCGCATCGGCACGATTACGAACACGGCCCAGGTGACGGTGAGGCCGACAGATCCGAATCCCGCGAACAATACGGCGGTGGAGTCCACCACCGTGACACGCTGACGCAGCCGCGGGGCCCGGCCCGCGAGCCGGGCGCCGCTCCAGCAGCATGCGTCGCGGCAGAGCTCTCTCGGGCGCGCAAACGCTCGAACGCGGCGAGCTCGAAACCCGCAGCCGCTCTCATGCTTTCGACCGCGGACGGCGAGCCTCGTCCGGAGCGACAGTCTGGTCGGCGGACGGAGATGGCTTTCATCGTCCAACTCGACAGCCCCTGACAGGAGCGGACACGCCCGCTTCTGTGCGGTGGCGGTACGCGCCGGGCGGCGCGGCCCGAGCATTAGTCCAGGCGTTCGCCCCGGAGCAGCTTTAGGTGGATGTGCGCTGCCTCGGACGCCTCCAGCGCCCGGGGGGTCGACCCA
>JBKOYW010000234.1:0-6915 GCA_046744275.1 Actinomycetota bacterium | reverse complement strand
GCGTGAAGTCGAGCAGCAGGGAGGCCTCCTGGTTGGGCCGGTCCGAGCCCGACTCGCCGCCGCAGCCGGCGAGCGCCAGCAGGGCGATGAGGAAGATCGATTTCAGCAGGGGCGACATGTCGGAGGCGAGAAGTATGTTCGGCTGACTTACAGCGCTCGGAAGGAGGAGGCCCCATGTCCGCTGCCACCACGTCCGCGACGCCCGCTGCCCCGGCGCGGGCGACGGCGCTCCCGCTCGGCACGCCCGCAGCGTACGCGGCGGAGCTGCTCGGCACGTTCGTCCTCGTGCTGTTCATCGTGCTCGCGGTGTCGGCGACCGCTCCGCCTCCGGCCGGCACCGGCAACTTCGACGTGGTCCTGATCGCGCTCACGCACGCGTTCGCGCTGTTCCTGCTCGTGTGCGCTCGCCGAGGGCACCGCCGCCTTCGTGCTGATGTGGGCGATCATGGCCACGGCCGTCGATCCGCGCGGCAACCGCGACTGGGCTCCGTACGCGATCGGCCCGATCGTCGGCGCGCTGCTCGCGGCCGCGCTGTTACACCGAGATCCTCCTCAAGCCGCAGGAGCGGATCGAGCAGCGACCCATCGACACACTGAGCTGACGGGTATCGTCTCGGCGGCATGACGCGCCGCCGGGTCACGTTCTCGCGCAACCTGACGCTCTCGCTCTCGCGCACGTGCTGGTGCCACTGCAAGTACTGCGCGTTCGCGACGCATCAGGCGCACCTGCACGAGCCGGAGGAGGTCGAGCGGCTGATCGACCGCGCCGCCCGCCGCCACGTCAAGGAGCTGCTCGTGCTGACCGGCGAGGCTCCCGACCACCACCCGGGCGTGCGACAGCGGCTCGCGGAGCTCGGCTTCGACGACTTCACCGCCTACGTCGTCTGGGCGTGCGAGCGGGCGCTCGAGCGCGGCCTGCTCCCGCACACGAACCTCGGCGTGCTGAGCCGCGAGGAGCTCGCGCGGCTGCGTGAGGTGACCGCCTCGCAGGGGCTGATGCTGGAGTCGGTCAACCCCGACCTCGTCGCCCACCAGGGCTCGCCGACCAAGCATCCGCGCGAGCGGCTGGCCACGATCGCGGCGGCGCAGGAGCTCCGGATCCCGTTCACGAGCGGGATCCTGGTCGGCATCGGCGAGTCCGAGGACGACCGCATGGCCTCGCTCGAGGCGCTCGCCGGCTTCGATCACCTGCAGGAGGTGATCCTCCAGAACTTCGTCCCGCACCGGCGCTACTACGGCGAGGAGCCGGCGGACATCGCCACCGAGGCGGCCGAGGCGTACTGGCGCACCGGCCTGCACGCCGGACCTGTGCATGGCGCGCCGGCCTGGGCGACCCCGGTCGGGATCGACGACATGAAACGCCTCATCGCCGAGACCAGGCGGCTCATGCCCGGCGTCGGCATCCAGGTGCCGCCCAACCTCGCGGACTGGTGGCCGGAGCTGGTGGCGGCCGGCGCGACCGACCTCGGCGGCCTGTCGGCCAACGGCGACCACATCTCGCCCGAGCACCCGTTCCCGTCGCCGCACCAGGTGCGCAAGCGCCTAGCGGAGGACGGCGTTGCGCTCGCCGAGCGGCTGTGCGTGTACGGGCGCTTCATCGACCCCGAGTGGATCGCGCCGCGCGTGCTCGAGGTGATCCGCGACCGCTACCGCGCGTTCATCCCGCGCCGCGGCACCGCGGGCACCACGCCGGCGATGATCGAGCGCGCCCGCGACGGCAACGCGCTCACGCCGGCCGAGCTCACGGCGATGTTCGCCGAGAGCCGGCCCGAGGCGATCGAGGACATGCGCCAGGCGGCCGACGAGCTGCGGGCCGAGCTGGCCGGCGACACGGTCACGTTCGTCGTCAACCGCAACATCAACGTCTCCAACGTGTGCATCGTCGGCTGCGCGTTCTGCGGCTTCGGCGTCGGCCGCCGCTCGCCGGACGCCTACGAGCACGACCGCGAGGAGTTCGTCCGCCGCGTGCACGACGCCGTCGCGTTCGGCGCCACCGAGATCTGCATGCAGTCGGGCATCCACCCGGATTGGACGCTGGAGGACTACCTCGGCTGGCTGCGGCTCGCGAAGGAGACCGCGCCGCAGCTGCACCTGCACGCCTACAGCCCGATGGAGATCGCGCACATGTGCGACACCGACGGCCTGTCACCGGCAGAGGTGTTCGCCCGCCTGACCGACGCGGGGCTCGACTCGGTACCGGGCACCGCCGCCGAGGTGCTCGACGATGGCGTGCGGCAGCGGATCAGCCCCAACAAGCTGCCGGTCGCGCGCTGGGTGGAGATCGTCGAGGCCGCGCATCGCGCCGGCCTGCGCTCGACGGTGACGGTGATGTTCGGCCACATCGAGACGGCCGAGGAGCTGGCCGAGCACATGCGCGTCGTGCGCGCGCTGCAGGAGCGCACCGGCGGCTTCACGGAGTTCGTGCCGCTCTCCTTCATCCCGTTCCACACCCAGCTCGGCCGCACGCATGGGATCGAGGAGATCAGCCGCGAGGAGAACCTCAAGCACACCGCGGCATTCCGGCTCGCGCTCGGGCGGACGATCCCGAACCTCCAGGCGAGCTGGGTCAAGATGGGGCTCGACGCCGCCACCGAGGCGCTGCGCTGGGGCGTCAACGACCTGGGCGGGACGTTGATGGAGGAGTCCATCTCCCGCATGGCGGGCAGCTATCACGGCGTGAGGCTGGAGCCCGACGATCTGATCAGCGCCGCGCATCGCGCCGGCCGCCCCGCCGCCGAGCGGACGACCCTGTACGGCATCCGGCGCCGCTTCGAGCTCGCGGCCGCCGCCTGATGCCAGGCCTCGTCCTGGGCCCGATGAACCGCTGGGCGAGCACGTCCGAGGCGACCGTGTGGGTGGAGACCGACGCCGCGTGCGAGGTCGAGGTGCGCGCCGGGGATTCCAAGGGCAGCGAGCGGACGTTCGAGGTCGAGGGCCACCACTACGCGATCGTGCGCGTGGACGGGTTGCCCGAGAACGCCGCCACGCCGTACACCGTCATGCTCGACGGCGAACAGGTCTGGCCGGAGCCCGAGACGCCGTTCCCGCCCAGCGCGCTGCGCACCCACAGCGCCGACGGTGCGGCACGGATCGTGTTCGGCTCGTGCCGCACCGCGTATCCGCACGAGCCGCCCTACACGCTCACGCCGGACGACCACGACTGCGGTCGCGAGGTCGACGCGCTGCGCGCGATCGCGCTGCGCATGGCCGGTTCGGACACCGCCGAATGGCCGCACACCGTGCTCCTGCTCGGGGATCAGGTCTACGCCGACGAGGTGTCGCCGGACACGCTCGAGTTCATCCGCGCCCGCCGCGACACCAGCGTGCCGCCGGGCGAGTCGATCGCCGACTTCGAGGAGTACACGCGCCTCTACCGCGAGGCGTGGAGCGACCCGCCGATCCGCTGGCTGCTCTCCACCGTGCCGACCGCGATGATCTTCGACGACCACGACGTGATCGACGACTGGAACACGTCGGCGGAGTGGGTCGCGGAGATGCGCGCGACGGACTGGTGGGACAAGCGCGTGGTCGGCGCCTTCATGGCCTACGCGCTCTACCAGCACTTCGGCAACCTCGCCCCGGACGCGCTCGAACAGGAAGCCGTCTTCCGGCAGGTCCGCGACGCCGGCGACGGCGGCGACATCCTGGCCGCCGCCGCGTACAAGTGGGACCGCGAGGTCGAGGGCGCGCGTTGGAGCTACTGCCGCGACATCGGCACGACGCGGGTGGTGATGATCGACTCGCGCGCCGGCCGCGTGCTGAACCCCGGGCGGCGCAGCATGGTCGACAGCGACGAGTGGCGGTGGATCGTCGAGCACGCGACCGGCGGCTTCGACCACCTCCTGATCGGCACGTCGCTGCCGCTGATCATGGCGCCCGCCCTGCACTACCTGGAGGCCTGGAACGAGGCGATCTGCGACGGCGCGTGGGGCAAGCTCGCGGGCCGCGTGGGGGAGAAGATCCGCCAGGGCGCCGACCTCGAGCACTGGCCGGCGTTCCGCGACTCGTTCGAGGCGATGTGCGAGCTGCTACGGGAAGTCGGCGCCGGTGGCAGCGGCCATGCGCCTGCGAGCATCGTGGTCCTCTCGGGCGACGTGCACCACGCGTACCTCGCCGAGGTCGGCTTCCCGCATGGCAGCGGGGTGTCCTCGCACGTCTGGCAGGGGACGTGCTCGCCGTTCCGCAACCCGCTCAGCACCAAGGAGAAGCTCGGGGTGAAGCTCGGCTTCACCCGGACCGGCAGGGTGATCGGCCGGGTGCTTGCGCGCGCGGCGGGAGTGCCGGCTCCGCCCGTTCGCTGGCGCTTCCAGCCCGGCGACCCGCGGTTCGACAACCAGGTCGGCACGCTCGACCTCGACGGACGCCGAGCGCTGGCGCGTCTGGAACGCGCGGTGCGCCGCCAGGATCACGAGCACCCGGTGCTCGAACTGGCCGACGAGTATTCCCTCACATAGCGGCGTGCCACCGGGCACCTAATTTGATCTTCGCACGGCCTTAAGACATGCGAGCGACGCGGCGGGCATGATGGTACGAGCGAACCGTCTGGAGAGGCGACGCACCGCGTGACCAGTAGAAACGACGCCGAGCTGCTCAGAGCGGCGCGGCAGGACCCGGATGCATTCCGCGAGTTCTATGACCGCTATGCGGTCTGGATCCGCTCGTGGTTCGTGCGCCATACGGGATCCGAGCCCGCCAGCCTTGACCTGACCGCGGAGACATTCGCGCAGGCTTGGCATGCGTCACGCCGGTTCCGCGACCTCGCCGACGGGTCAGGTGCGCCGTGGCTGTTCGGGATCGCCCGCAACCTGCTGCGCCAGTACCACAAGCACAACCGCATCGAGTCGGCCGCGCGCGAGCGCATGGGCCTTCAGGCCACATTCGCCGAGTGCGAGGACTACGAGCGCGTGGACGAGCGCAGCGAGGCCAGTGCTCTGGCCCCGCTCGTGCGCCATGCCGTGCGGGCGCTCCCGGCCGATCAGCGCCGGGCGCTCGAGCTGCGGATCGTGCACCAGCTCCCCTATGAAGCGGTCGCCGGCCGGCTGGGTTGCAGCCAGAACGCCGCGCGGCTGCGGGTCTCACGCGCCCTCAGGGCGCTCACCACGCAGATGAGGAGCGCTCAGGCATGAGCGCAAGGAGAGGAGGCTGATGGCAGCCCACCCGATTACCCCGATGCCGGGCGCTCACGAGCGCCGGCTGGCGGAGCGCACGCGCTCCGCACGTCTGATCCGCGACTCGATCTCCCTGTTGAGCTCCAAGTGGTCGGTCGACATCCTGCTCGCGCTCGGTGACGGCACGCGCCGCTACCACGAGCTGCTCGAGGATCTCCAGCCGATCTCCGAGAAGGTGCTCACCCAGACGCTGCGCGGCATGGAGCGCGACGGCGTCGTCGCGCGGCGCGTGCACGCGGAGGTGCCGCCGCGGGTCGAGTACGCGCTGACCCCGCTCGGCGCCACGATGGCGCCGCCGTTGAAGGCGCTCGGCTCCTGGTCGCTCGCACACGGCAAGCGGGTCGAGGAGGCTCGCGACCGGTTCGACGCGCGCATGGCGGCGAAGCGCGCCGCCTGAGGACAGCCGCCGGCGAGGTGTGGGGCCTGCACCCTCGCGGGTGCCGGCGCCTCCCCGGTACACATCCTGCATGACCGCCGACCGGCGCGTGCCGGAGCTCGACCTGTTGCGCGCCGCGCTCGTCGCGGGCGTACTGGTCTTCCATGCCGTCCACGTCTTCGACCCGCTCGACTTCTACGTCAAGAGCGACGCGGAGTGGGACGCGCTCGTCCCGTTCATCCTGTTCGCGAGCCTGTGGGGGATGCCGCTGTTCTTCCTGCTGGCGGGCGTCGGCATCTGGCATTCGCTGCGGTCGCGCACTCGCGGCGAGTTCGTCCGTGAGCGCGCGTGGAGGCTGCTCGTGCCGTTCGTGGTCGGGACCGCGCTGCTGGTGCCGCCGCAGGTCCACGCCGAGCGCGCCGCCGCAGGGATCGACGGCTCGTACGCCGACACGCTGCGTGAGTTCTCCGACGTGTCGCTCGACCTCGACTTCCCGATCCCGCTCGAGGGCTCGGGCGCGCTCGGCGAGTTCGAGCCCGCTCATCTGTGGTTCCTCGCCGACCTGTTCGCGTTCTCGATCCTGCTGCTGCCGATGCTCTGGCGGCTGCGCGGCGGCTGGCGCGCCGTGAGTCCGAGCGGCGTGCTCGCGGCGGGCGTGCCGATCGCGCTGCTGGAGGCCGCGCTCGGCAGCGAGGACACCGGCGGCTGGCACGGCACCGTGTACGTGGTCGTGCTGCTCTATGGCTTCCTGTTGGCCGCCGAGCCGACGGCGCGCCAGGCGGTCGCACGCGTCGCGCGGCCGGCGGCGTGGTGCGGCCTGGCCGGCTTCGTCGTGCTCGCAGGCGCCGGGCTGGCGTTCGAGCCGGAGGAGCTGCTCACCGGCTACGCGCCGATCGACGTCGCGTGGCGGGCGCTGAAGGGCGTCGTCGGGTGGCTGTTCCTGCTGGCCATCGTCGCGCTCGTTGGCCGGCTCCGGTTCCCGACCCCGTCGCCGGGCGTGCTGCGCTACGTGCGCGACGCCGTCCTGCCTGTGTACGTGCTGCACCAGACCGTGGTCGTGGTGCTGGCCTGGCGCATCCTCGAATGGGACGCGCCGGCGGGCGTCCAGCTCGTGGCACTGATCCTCGGGTCGGCGGGCGTGACGCTCGCGCTCTACGAGCTCCTGCGGCGGATCCCGGGCGCGGGCGTGCTGCTCGGTCAGCGGAAGAGGTCGTCCGCTCGCGCGCGCACGAGGGCGGCGGCACCGGCGCCGTCGTCGGCCGTGACGTGACGCTCGAGCCCGCGGATGCGCACCGCGGGCTCGCGCGTGTCCTTGCCGCGGACGAGGTCGGCGGCGGCCGCCGCCTCGTCGGCGATCGCGATCACGGTGGC
>JBKOYW010000253.1:0-7940 GCA_046744275.1 Actinomycetota bacterium | reverse complement strand
CTCGCGGACCTCGTCGTCGAACGGCGAGTCGTCGCGCTCCAGCGGCTCGAGCCGGCGGGCGAGATCGCGCAGCGTCGCGCGCGTGAACCCGGTGCCGACCTTGCCCGCGTAGCGCAGCCGGCCGCCGTCGTAGTAGCCGAGCAGCAGCGCGCCGTGGTCCGTGCGGCTGCCCTTCGGCGGCGTGCAGCCGCCGATCACGAGCTCCTGCTCGGCCGAGCACTTGAACTTGAGCCAGTCGCGCGAGCGGCCCTGGACGTACGGCGAGTCGGCGCGCTTGGCGATCAACCCTTCCCAGCCCTTGCGGCAGGCCTCGCGGAACAGCGCCTCGCCGTCGCGGTTGCGGTGCGGCGTGAGGCGGACTGGGCCGTGGAATCCGAGCAGCGTGCGCAGGAGCGCCTTGCGTTCGCGCAGCGGCAGCGCGGTGGTGTCCTCGCCGCCCGCGTGCAGGACGTCGAACACGTAGTAGAAGACCGAGACGGGGCGCTCGCCGCGCTGCTGAAGGCGGGCGAAGCTCGTCTGCGCGCCGTCGAACGCGACGACCTCGCCGTCGACCACGAACTGGGTGGCCGGGTCGCCCTCGAGCGCCTCGACGAGCTCCGGGAAGCGCGAGTTGAGGCTGAGGTGGTTGCGCGACAGCAGCCGCACCCGCTGCTCGGCCTTGATCGCGATGCAGCGGATGCCGTCGAGCTTGCGCTCGAAGATCCAGTCGGGGTCGGAGAAGCGCTCGTCGGTGAGCACCGCCTTCATCGGCTCGACCCGGTCGGGCAGCGGCGTCACAGGTCGTCGATGGTTCGGCCGCTGAGCACGGACTCGGGCTGGGTGCTGACCGGGTTGCGGCGCGCGTCGGCGCCCTCGTCGCGGCGCTTGAGCAGCAGCCACTGCGGCTTCTCCCCCGCGCTCGTGCGCTGCAGGGTCCAGCCGCCGCGGAGCTTCTCACCCTCCAGCCAGAACGAGAGGTGGCCGTTGTCGAGCGCCTCGCCGGCGGGCCCGTCGGTGAGCGGGCGCCATGTTCCCGCGTCCCACACGATCACGCGCCCGGCGCCGTAGCCCTCGCCGATCCGGCCTTCGTAGTCGGCGTAGTCGAGCGAGTGGTCCTCGACCTCCACCGCCAGCCGCTTCTCGCGCGGGTCGGTCGACGGTCCCTTCGGGACGGCCCACGACTTCAGCACGCCGTCGACCTCGAGCCGGAAGTCGAAGTGCAGCGTCGTCGCCGCGTGCTGCTGGATCACGAACCGCGGGTCGCTCATGGCCGCTCGTCGGCGCCGGCGTCCTTGGCGCCCTTCCGCGGCTCGCCGTCGACGTCGGTGGTCGTCGACGAGTCCGGGTTGGCGGCCCCGACCGCCGCGCTGTCGGGCCGCACGTGCAGGTCGTCGGGCGGCGACACCCAGCCGGCCTTGCCGGGCGTGTTGGTCTCGCCGCACAGCGTTCCGTCCACGATCAGGTTGTAGGTCATCTCGAGGTCCGCGTCGCACTCCGGGAAGCTGACGCCCTCGATCACGTTCGAGTCGAACACGAGCCGGCCGACCTCCTCCGGCGTGCCCTCGTAGCCGACCGTCCCCGCCACCGAGTTGTGGCGGAACGTGATCAGCGAGTCGGGCGCGGAGCTCCCGAGCCCGATCGCGCGGACGCCGGCCGCGGCGCAGCAGTGGATGAAGTTGTTCTCGACCAGGTTGTCCGTTCCGATCGTGCTGTAGCCCTCGTCGACGGCGAACACGACCCCGTAGATGTCGCAGTCCCAGATCCGGTTCGCGCGGATCGTGATGTTCTCCGCCTCCAGCGTCAGGCACTCGACGTGGCAGCCCATGTCGGCGCACTCCTCCTGAGTGAAGCCGTGGATCGCGTTCCCCTCGAGGACGACGTTCGTGGAGTAGTTGTCGACGTAGCGGCTGCCGTTGTTGCCGACGCTGATCCAGTTCTTCTCGTCCCAGTGGCGGGACTTGCCGGGCGCGATGTCGTTCGCCCTGAACATGACGTCGTCGGCGCCGCGCAGCAGGAAGCTCTCGAACGACGCGTCCTCGACCCAGATGTGGTCGACGCGCTCGCGGGTGCCCATCCCCGTCGGTCCGAGGTAGAAGCCCGCGGCGGCGATCTTCTCGCCGCCGTCGACGAGCTCGAGGCCGACGAACTTCATCCAGTCGCCGCTCGCGACCTCCACGCCGCCCGGCACGCCGCGCTGCCCGATCGTGACCGTGGCGTCGCCGGGCGCCGGCCGGAACGTGACGTAGTCGTCGCACTCCTTCTCGGGCGCGTCGATGACCTGGGGCGGGTAGCCGCCGGGCGCGGCGCGAATGAGCACGACGTCGCCGCACGAGGCCGCCTTGTAGGCGCTGTCGAAGCCGTCGCAGGCGCTCGCGGCCACGTAGTCGCCGGCGGTCGCGCGGCGCGTGCAGGTGCCGCCGTTGGCGTCGACCCACAGGTTGACGGCCGTCGGCCGCTCGGCGGCGGCCGGCGTCGGCGTGGCGGTCGTCCTCGCCGCCGGCCGCGACGGCTCGTCGTCCCCCGTGCGCGTGACGTAGACGCCGGCCCCGGCGAGTACGAGCACGCCTCCCGCGATGACGGCGCCGAGCCGACCACGCCGTCCTGGCATGGCGCGCATTCTTTCATGGCTTGACATATTCCTATATCGGAATATGATGTGCGACGTGGCACGAGCAGCGACGACAGCGGATGCGTTCAACGCGGTGGCCGAGCCCCGGCGGCGCCAGATCCTGGACGTCCTCGCCGACGGCGAGCGGCCCGTGAATGACCTCGTGCGCCTGCTCGGGCTCGCGCAGCCACAGGTGTCCAAGCACCTGCGGGTCCTCCGAGAAGTAGGAGCGGTTGACGTGCGCGAAGAAGGACGGCAGCGCCTGTACCGGCTCAACGGCCACGCGCTCAAACCCATCCACGACTGGGTGAAGGGCTACGAGCGCTCGTGGACGGAGCGGTTCGAGGTGCTGGACAGCGTGTTGGACGACCTCAAGCAGAAGGAGCAAGGAGATGGCAGTGGCGACTAGCGGGACGGCGGTCGTGACCCTCCCCACGGATGAGCAGATCCTCATCACGCGGGAGTTCGACGCCCCGAAGCACCTGGTCTACAAGGCGTGGACCACGCCCGAGCTGGTCAAGCAGTGGTGGAGCGGCCACCGCGGCTCCGTCACCAGCGCCGAGATCGACCTGCGGGTCGGCGGAACGTGGCGGTACGTGATGATCGCGACCGGCGGGTTCGAGGTCGCGTTCCACGGCGAGTACCGCGAGATCGTCGAGAACGAGCGGATCGTGACCACCGAGGTCTACGAGGGCGCTCCCGGCGGCGACGACAACCCCGTCGTCAACGTCATCACCTTTACCGAGGTCGATGGCCGCACGCGGCTCGAGCTGCTCACGCAGTGCCCGAGCAAGGAGATCCGCGACATCATCATCGACTCCGGGATGGAGGGCGGCATGCAGGAGGCGATGGACAAGCTCGAGCAGGTCTCGATCTCGCTCGGCTGATCGACCGCCGTTCCGAACGCATCGAAGGCCCGCGGCGACGCGGGCCTTCGTCGTGCCAGAACTGGACGACGATCGGTGCACGGAGCGCGATCGGGCTTAGACTCGACCGCGTCGCGTGACTCGAGCCTCGATCGATCTGGCCGGCCTGCGGGTCGCCCCGGAGGATTTCCTCGCCGCCGTGCTGGAGACGGCCGCGCAGCCGATCTGGGTGGTGGACGCCGACGGCCTGATCCGGTTCGCGAACCCGGCCGCGGTCGCGGCGCTCGGCTACGACAGCGCGGACGAGCTGTTCGGGCGCCACAGCCACGAGACCATCCACTACAAGCGCCCGGACGGGACGCCGTACCCCGCCGAGGAGTGCCCGATGCTGATGCCGCGCGTGACCGGCGAGACGGTTGCGAGCGAGCTCGACTGGTTCTTCCGGCGCGACGGCTCGATGTTCCCGGTCTCCTACGTCTCGGTGCCGCTCGAGGTCGGAGAGGGACGGGGCGCGGTCGTGGCGTTCACCGACATCGAGGACCGCCTGCGCGTCGAGCGGGAGCTGCGGGAGCGCGACGACGCGCTGGCGGCGCAGCAGGCGTCGCTGCGGCGGGTCGCGACGCTTGTGGCCGGCGGGGCGGCTTCGGCAGAGGTGTTCGCGGCCATCGCCAGGGAGGTCGCGTGGGTGCTGCAGCTCCAGCTCGTGGAGGTGTCGCGCTACGAGCCGGACGGCACGTCGACCGTGATCGGCGCCTGGAGCGACCGGCCGCAGCCGTTCGAGACCGGCACGCACTGGCCGCTCGACGGGCCGACGGTCTCCACGCGGGTGAAGGAGACGGGCCGGCCCGTGAGGGTCGACTACGCGGGGCTCCCGGGCGCGATCGCCGCCGCGGCACGCGCGCACGGCATCACCTCGGGCGCCGGAGCCCCGATCATCGTCGACGGTCAGCTGTGGGGCTCGATGGCAACGTGCTGGTGGGGCCCGGAGCCGATGCCCTACCAGATCGAGGATCGCCTCGCCGAGTTCACGGCCTTGATCGCTGCGGCCTTCTCGAACACCGCGAGCCGCGACGAGCTCGCCCGGCTCGTGGACGAGCAGGCCGCGCTGCGGCGTGTGGCGACGCTGGTCGCCCGCGGCGTGCCGTCGCCCGAGCTGTTCGCGGCGGTCGCGCGCGAGGTCGGACAGCTGCTCGGCGCCGATCTCGCGGGGATGATCCGGTACGTGGGCGCCGACACGGTGACGGCCGTGGCGGTGTGGGCTGCCGACGGCCGGCACCCCGAGGTCCCTGGTCTGTGGTCGCTCGAAGGCGACCGCCTGGCGACGTCGATCCTGAGCAAGGCCCGGCCCGCCCGCGAGGATGACTGGTCCGACGTCGCCGGGCCGATCGCCGCGTTCGTACGGGAGCAGCTCGGGATCCGCTCCTCGGTCGGCAGTCCGGTGGTCGTCGAGGGGCGAGTGTGGGGCGCGCTGTTCGTGCACGCGCGGGCGACCCGGGCGCTGCCGCGGGACACGGAGTCGCGGCTGGTGAACTTCACCGAGCTGGTCGCGACGGCGATCTCGAACGCCCAGGCGCGCGCCGACCTGGGCCGCCTGGCGGGCGAGCAGGCCGCGCTGCGGCGGGTGGCGACGCTCGTCGCGCGCGAGTCGCCTCCGCAGGACGTGTTCGCGGCGGTCACCGAGGAGGTCGGCCGGCAGCTGAGCGTGTCGGTCATGACCATGTTCCGCTACGAGGAGGACGGGACCGCCATCGTCGTCGCGGACTGGGGCGATCCCGACGCGCTGATCCCGATCGGCACCCGGATGCCCCTCGACGGCGAGAACATCGCCGCTCGCGTGTGCCGGACCGGGCGGCCTGCGCGGATCGACGACTACACGACGGCGAGCGGCACGGTCGGCGATCACGCGCGCAGCCTCGGCGTCCACTCCGGGGTCGGCACACCAATCGTCGTCGAGGGACGCGTCTGGGGCGCGATGGTCGCCGTCTCGCGGGAGCCCGACCCGCTGCCGGCCGACACCGAGTCGCGCATCGGCGAGTTCACGGAGCTGGTCGCGACCGCGATCGCGAACGTCCAGGCGCGAACCGACCTGGCGGCGTCGCGCGCGCGGATCGTGTCGGCGGCGGACGCCGAGCGCCGCCGCGTGGTGCGCGACCTGCACGACGGAGCCCAGCAACGCCTCGTCCACACCGTGGTCACGCTCAAGCTCGCGCATCAGGCGCTCCAGGACGATGAGGAGTCGGGCACCGCCCTCGTGACCGAGGCGCTCGACAACGCCCAGCAGGCGACCGCCGAGCTGCGCGAGCTCGCGCACGGCATCCTGCCGACGGTTCTCACCCGCGGCGGGCTGCGCGCCGCGGTGCAGACTCTGGCCGAGCGGATGCCGGTGCCGGTCGAGTGCGACATCTCGGTGGACCGGCACCCCTCCGCCATCGAGGCGACCGCGTACTTCGTGATCGCGGAGTCGCTGACCAACGTCGCCAAGCACTCGCGCGCGGAGCGGGCGACGGTGCTGGCGCGCGTGGAGGACGCCACCCTTCACGTCCAGGTGCGAGACGACGGCATCGGCGGCGCGCGGCCGGACGGCAGCGGCTTCGTCGGGCTCGCGGACCGGCTCGCCACCCTCGACGGCCGGCTCCAGGTCGAGAGCCCGGCCGGCGGCGGCACGCTCGTCGCCGCCGCCATCCCACTCCCCGGCTCCTAGCGGATCCGCGCCGCGTTCTCGGTCTCGCAGTAGAGCCCTCCGGAACCTATCCGCGCTCGGTCGCCGTCTCGAGCCCGTGCGCGGCGACAAGCTCGCCCGAAGCGCGGTCCTGCCCGCGGTTGGTGGGAAGCCGGATGGCGGCGGCGAGGCCGACGAGGGCAAGGACGGCCAGGGCGACCATCGCGAGGACGTAGGACGTGTTTCCCGAGGCGAGGTCGGAGACCAGGATCGTGCCGGCGATAGCGGTGCCGAAGGACGAGCCGAGGTTGGAGACGCTGCGTGACAGCCCGGAGATCTCACCCTGTAGCTGCTCGGGGAAGCTGGACTGCACGACATTGACCGACGGCGTCAGCATGACCCCGAGGCCGAGGCCGATGAACAGGAGCCCGGGCGCGAAGGCGATGACGCGCGAGGAGGCTCCGACCAGTGCGAGCAGGAGTCCGATCCCGGCGATGGTGACCACGAAGCCCGCGATGATCAGGGTCTTCTGCGGGCGCCGCTTGGCGAGCCGCTCCGCAGCGAGCGACGAGGCCAGCACGCCGACGGTCGCCGCAGTGAAGACGACGCCCGTCTCGATGGCGTTGTAGCCGCGGACGGTCTGCAGGAAGACGGCGACGACGAACGAGACTCCCATGAGCAGCAGCCACTGGATGTTCTGGGTGACCAGCCCCAGGTTCGACGTGCGGTTCTTGAACAGTCCAGTGGACAGCAGCGGCTCCTTGCCCGCTCGCTCGCGAGCGCGGATGTAGAGGAAGAACCAGATCAGGAAGGCGGCTCCCGCCGCCAGCAGCACGGTCATCAGCACGGGGTTGCTGTCGGCTTGGAGAATCCCGAACACCACGAAGAACATGCCGACCGCCGACAGGACCGCTCCGAACGCATCGAACGGACGGGTCGGGTCCGCCGGCAGGGGTCGGTGACCCGGCGGCTGAGCAGCACGATCAGCGCGATGACGGCGACCTGGAAGATGAACGCAGCCCGCCAGCTGATTGCGGTGGTGATCAGGCCGCCGATCAGCGGCCCTGCCGCGGCGCCGAGGCCCCCCAGCCCGCTGATGACGCCGAACGCCCGTGCGCGCGAGGTGAGATCGCTGAACCTCAGCGTCGTGAGGATGTAGACGGGCGGGATCAGCAGGGCTGTGCCGACGCCCTCCAACACCGAGTTGCCGAGGATCAGCACCCCGAGCCCCGGCGACACGGCGCTCAACAACGCGCCGATCCCGTACAACACGAGGCCGATGGTGAAGCAGCGTTTGCGGCCCCAACGATCGGTCAGCTTGCTGCACGGGATCATGAGGATCGCCATGATCAGCAAGAACAGGGTGATCGTCGCCTGAACACCCTGCACGGTCGTGTCCAGGTCCTCCGTGATGTCGTTGATCATCACGTTCATGTTCGAGCCCGCGAAACTGCAGATGAACTGCGCGAGCGCGAGCGGAGCCAGGAATCTGCGCCGCGAGACGACCGAGACGGACTCCGCGCCGCTCACACCGCCCCCGGCTCGACCTTCGCGCCCGCGGTGGAGATCGCGCGCGCCGCCAGGATCAGGGTGAGATGGCTGAACGCCTGCGGGAAGTTGCCGATCTGGCGCCGGCGCGCGACGTCGTACTCCTCGGCGAGCAGGCCGAGGTCGTTGGCCAGGCCGGTCAGCCGCTCGAACAACGCGCGCGCCTCGTCCACGCGTCCGTTGCGCGCGAGCGCGTTGACCAGCCAGAACGAGCAGGCCAGGAACTGGCCCTCGTCGCCCGGCAGCCCGTCGTCGGTGACGGCGGTCGAATAGCGCGAGA
>JBKOYW010000074.1:0-6987 GCA_046744275.1 Actinomycetota bacterium | reverse complement strand
GCGGTGATGGGCGTCGACGACGACGACGGCTACACGCTGCGGGTCGCCCGCCGCGTGGCGCGTCGAACGGGCGAGCCGATCGCCGGCGATGCCCCCGGGATCCTGTTCCTCGAGATCGACGGCCTCGCCCTTCCCGTGCTGCGGCGCGCGGTCCGGGACGGCACGACGCCGAACATGGCGCGCTGGCTGGCCGACGGCAGCCACCGCCTGCTGGAGTGGGAGACCGACCTGTCGTCGCAAACCGGGGCCAGCCAGGCGGGGATCCTGCTGGGCGACAACGAGGACATCCCGGCGTTCCGGTGGGTCGACAAGCCGACCGGGACGCTGGTGACGTGCTCGAACCCCGACGACTGCGCCGCGATCGAGCGCGAGCACGCCGTCGGCCGCGGACTGCTGGCCGGCGGCGGGACGAGCCGCGGCAACCTGCTCTCGGGCGGCGCCGACGCCGCCATCCTCACGGTCAGCCGGCTGGCCGCTGAGAAGTCGGCGAATCCCGGGTACCGCGCGTTCCTGGCCAACGGCGCCAACGTGACCCGGACCCTGGTGCTCTTCCTCTGGGAGCTGTACCTCGAGCTGGTGGCCGCGGCGCGGCAGCGCCGGCGGGACGTTCGTCCGCGCGGGCACCGCGGCGGCAGCTATCCGCTCGTCCGCGCCGGGATGTGCGTGTTCGTCCGGGACCTGATCGTGTTCTCGGTGCTGCAGGACATGTTTCGCGGCGTGCCGGCCGTCTACGCGACGTTCTCGAGCTACGACGAGGTCGCCCATCACTCCGGGCTGGAACGGCCCGACACGATCGAGGCGCTGCGCAAGCTCGACCAGCGCATCGGCATGATCGAGCGCGCGCGGCGCTACGCACCGCGTCCCTACGAGATCGTCGTGCTCTCCGACCACGGCCAGACGCAGGGCGCCACCTTCAGGCAGCGCAACGGATACGGCCTGGACGAGCTCGTGGAACGGTCGCTGTCTGGCGGACGCGTCGAGGCCGTGGACGCCGGCGACGAGAACGCCGGGGGCATGGGCCGCGCGCTGGACGAGGCGACGGGACGCACCGCCGAGACCCGTGACGACCGCGAACTGGGTGGCCGCGAGGTCATCGTCCTCGGCTCCGGCAATCTCGGCCTCGTCTACCTGATGGAGAGCCCGAACCGGCTCACGCTCGAGGAGATCCGGGCGCGGCATCCGGACCTCATCCCGGCGCTCAGCGAGCATCCGCACGTCGGGTTCGCGCTCGTGCGCTCGGCGGAGTACGGGCCGCTCGTGCTCGGCGCCGGCGGCTCGCGCCGGCTCGCAGACGGCATGGTGGAAGGCCGGGACCCACTGGCCGGCTTCCCGCCGAACACGGCGCGCCACCTGCGGCGCACCGACGGCTTCCCGCACGTCGCCGACATCGTCGTCAACAGCTTCTTCGACCCGGTGACGGAGGAGGGCTGCGCGTTCGAGGAGCTCATCTCCTTCCACGGCGGCCTGGGCGGCCCACAGGCGCAGCCGTTCATCCTTCACCCCGCGCACCTGACGCCTCCGGACGAGCCGCTGGTCGGCGCCGAGTCGGTCCACCGGCTGCTCCGGACCTGGAGGGCGACCCTCGAGGCGACGGCTCCCGCGACGGATCTGATCGGCGGCCGCAGCGGCTGAGATCCGGCCTGATCACGCTGGCCGGGCGTATCCGAGTTGGAGTCATGCGACTCGTGTGATCAGGCGGCCGCCGCGAGGGGTGCGTGCGGCTCGGCGTGCTCCGCCAGGCCGGCGGCGAGCTCTGCCGCCGTCGGGCGATCGGAGGGCGCCGGGGCGAGCGCCTCGTGGAGCAGGACCCCGACGGGGCCGGGGAGCCCCGATCGCCGGGCCGGCGTGCACGGGAGCGGACCGCCCACGAGCGCCTCGCCGAGCGAGACCGCGAGCGCGAACACGTCAGCCGGCGGGCCGACCGCCGGGGCGTCCGCGGTTCCGGCGGTGCGCTGCTCCGGTGGCATGAAGGACCAGGTACCCGTCGGCTGCGTCAGGCGCGCAGCCTCGGTCGTGTCTACCGCGGGCGCCGCAGGCGGAGGTTCATCCCCGCGGCCGACGACAGACCCGTGCAGCCGGGCGAGCATCCGGCGATGCCATCCAACGCCAGTCAATCCCTGCGCGACCGCCGAGCCGTGCGAAGGGACGTGCTGGGGTTCGCCGCGGTGGCCTTGATCGCCGTCGGCGCCTTCCTGGGAGCCAGGGCGGTGGCACGGAACCTCGATCCCGGCACGCCCGCGAGCACGGTCCGGGACTTCCTGATCACGACGGTCGCCGATCGCGACGGCGTCGATGCCTGCCGGTATCTCACTCCCCATGCGACTCGGCAGGTCGCAGCCGACGAGCCGCGAGACACTCCCTGCCCGGCAGCGCTGGAATTCGCGCGGCTGACGCTCGGACGCGGGACCGTCCGGCTGGAGTCGACGATCAAGGGTCTGTCCTACCGCGTCGAGCAGCGTGGCGACCGCTCCCGGGTCACGGTCGAAGCCGACGGCGCCGCGCGCACGTTCGAGCTGCGCAAGGCGACTGCCTCGGAGCTCGCGGAGTTCGAGGCTCCGCCGACGCCGTGGCGCATCGACTCAGGCGTGGTTGCGCTCGTGCGGTGATGAGCGGCTGCCTCGTCAGGCCGCCTGATGCTCCTACCCCTTCGCGTCGGCGTTCTCCTGCGAGGCGGCGGCGGTGGCGACGTCCCGCGGGTATGTGCGCAGCGCCCGGAGCAGGAAGACGCCGGCGGCGATCAACGCGCTCAGCATGATCAGGAAGCTGATCTGGAGGCCGCGCGCGGCGCCGGGCGAGATGGCGCTCGGGTGGGTGCCGACCGGCGCCTGCTCGGGGGCGATGCCGGCGATCAGGTCCGCGCAGCTGCCGAACGCGAGCGGCGCCAGCGCCTGGGCCGTCGAGCGCAGCAGCGTGCGGGTGCTCTCGGCCCGCCCCCACAGGCCGGCGGGCATGATGTCGAGCCGCGCCGCGTCGAGTCCCGGGTTGGCGGCCGCGAGCAACGCCGCGCCGGCGACGTCGAACCAGAGCGCGGGCGTCACGGAGGTCCCGACGATGCCCGGCATCAGCAGCGCGGCGGCGCCGAGGTAGCACACCGCCGGCACGCCGACGCGCGCCCCGAGGAGGCCCCGGCGGAGCAGCGCGTCGGTCAGCCACCCGCCCGCGAGCGTTCCGAGCAGGGCGCCGAGGACCAGCATCGCGAGCACGACCTCGGCCGTCGCCTGATCGGCGTGGTAGCGGCCACGCACGAACAGGACCGCGAAGGTCTGCAGACCGGAGAAGAAGAAGTAGCCGAGCGCCGAGCCGATGATCAGCAGCACGTTCGTCGGGACCTGCAGCGTGTAGCGAACGGTCCGT
Organism: Actinomycetota bacterium; assembly: GCA_046744275.1. Classification (GTDB taxonomy): domain Bacteria; phylum Actinomycetota; class Thermoleophilia; order Solirubrobacterales; family Solirubrobacteraceae; genus DASSUW01. Next base: position 3,633 of record JBKOYW010000074.1, on the reverse strand, counting down.
ACGAGGCCCATGCGCTGCGGATCCTCGTCCAGGACCAGCCGCGGGTCGGGAGCGACGCCCCGGCGCCTGGCCGCCTCGCGCGCCGGCTCGTCCGGCTGCGACGCGTCGTGCTCGTCGCCGGCTCGACCCTCCGGCTCGAGCCGGCTCTGGCCGCCCCGCAGCGGCTCCGGCACCGTCCGCCACAGCGCGCGGGCCAGGAAGAAGCCCGGGATGGCCAGCACGACGAACGTCGCACGCCACGAGACGACGCTCGCTACCGTCCCGCCGACGATGAACCCGGCGGCCGTACCGGCGATCTCGCCCCCGAGGATGTACGCGTACACGCGTCCTCGCTCGCGCGCCGGGAAGTAGTCGCCCGTCAGCGACGCGATCGCGGGGCCGGCGGTCGCGGTCGCCGCGCCGAGCGCCAGCCGGGTCAGCAGCAGCTGACCGTAGCTCCCCGCGAACGCGCTGAGGAGCGAGGCGATGCTCCACAGCAGGATGCTCGCCGACAGCATCGGGATCCGCTTGAAGCGGTCGACCAGCATCCCCACCGGGAGCACGAACGCCGCGCCGGCGAGCAGCGCGACCGAGCTGAGCAGGCCGATCCCGGTGTTGCCGATGTGCAGTGCATGCTCGAGCTGCGGCGCGGCTGCGCCGATCGTGGCGGTGTCGGCGCCGTTGAGTGCCAGCGCCGCGCCGAACAGCCCGATCACTCGCGCGCGCGCCGGTCCCCCGACCGTTCGAACGATCTGGCCGCGGGCGGCGCCGCCCGCCAGGCGCGCCGCATGCAGCGCCACGCGTCCGGCGGCTGTCGCCACAACGGCTGTCCCCCTCAGATCCTGACGGACACGGTGTGGGCCGCGTGGAGCGGGTCGTGGATGACCAGCTCGAGGACGCCGTCGTTGTAGTCGACTGCCGGGATGCGGTACAGCAGCACCAGGCCCGCCGCCGCGAGGTTGTCGTCGGCCGCGCTGCCGACGCTGGGGAGGCGAGTCCCCGGACGGACGATGCGCGCGTGGTAGGCGTAGGGGTTGGAGGCCGGCAGGGCGACAGGGTGACAGACGCGTCCGAACTGGTCGCGGAGCTCGATCTGATCCGCCGTCCGCAGCGCGCGGGACGAGTCGTTGGTCACCGAGAAGAACGCGCCGAAGAGCATCGTTCCCCCGCGCGACCCACGGTCGTCGGCTGAAACGCCCTCGACGATCCGCCGGTCGACCGCGTTCTTCGTCTGGATCGGGCGTCCCTGCATCGCCTCGTACTCGATGCCGCCCGTCCTGACCACGCGGTAGTCCGGCGCTGCGGCTGCGGTGCGCTTCTCGGTCGCCATGAGCACCACGAGCGCGGCGAACAGGGCGCAGACGCTGAGGGCCAGCGGTATCAGGATCAAACTCGGCAAGGCGGTCCTACGACGCATCACGGGCTCCTTTTCGGTCGTACTTCGATGGTCGACCAGCGCGGTGCGCTCGTCATCGGCCCCAGGGCGGCTGTTGCGGCTACCGCGTGGGGGGTACGGGAACGTCGAGCGCGAGACCGCGACCTGGGAAGGCGGCCCGCCACGCGGGCCACGGCGAACCCGGCGCCGGTGGCGATCAGCCCGGCGGCGATGTCGAAGACGAAGTGGTTCCCGGTCGCGAGCACGGAGAGCGCCACGGTCGGGCCCCACACCAAGGCGAGCGCCTTCAGCCAGCGGTGGCGCACCGCGCCCGCGACCGCGACGCCGATCGCGAACGCGAAGCCGACGTGGAGGCTCGGCACGGCGGCGAACTGGTTGTAGAAGAGCGTCGAGCGGCCGGTGAGGCCGACGGCCGCCTGCCGGCTCACGGTGTCGACGATCCCGATGCCCGCCAGCCGCGGTGGCGCGACGGGAAACGCTGCGAAGACCGGCACCGCGATCAACCAGGTCGCGATGATGGTGTCGCGGAGCCGGCGGTACCGCGGGCGGGAGCGGCGATAGAGCCAGACGAGCGCAAGCGGCAGGACGACGATCTGGGCGGCAAGGTAGACGTTGCTGAGCAGGCAGCCGGCGACGCCCGAATCCAGCGCTCGCTGGACCGAGCCCTCGATCTCCACGTGCGCGGATCGCTCGAGATCGATGATCCAGCGCGCATTCGCTCGGGCCTCGGCGGGGTTGCCGGCGAACAGCCAGCGGGCGGCGTCATAGATCAGGTAGGCGGCGAGGAACATCCGCAGCTCGGCTCGCGTGCGCGGTCTCCGCATTCACCTAAGGCTGCGCGCGGACCGCGTCCTGAGGCATCGTTCGCCCGGAGGATTCGGCGGCCGACGACGGGTCGTCCGGCGGCGATCGCCGTCAGCGTGGTCCGAACGATCCTCCGAACGGATGACTGCCCGCCCGCCGGCCGCGCGTCAGGCTCTCCGACCTATGACTCTTGCGACCGAGGAGCCGACATGCGACGACCGCAGATGACCGCAGAGAACCGCAAGTGGTGGACGCTCGGGGCGGTCAGCTTCGGCTTGTTCATGATCATGCTCGACAACACGGTCGTGAACGTGGCGCTGCCCGCGATCGAGCGTGATCTCGGAGCCGGCCTCTCGGAGCTCGAGTGGATCGTCTCCGGCTACGCGCTCACGTTCGCCGCGCTGATGCTCACGGGCGGCAAGCTGGCAGACCTCTTCGGACGGCGGATGGTCTTCGTCTCCGGGCTGGCGGTCTTCTCGGCCTCCTCGCTCGCTTGCGCACTCGCGCCGAGCCCGGGCTTCCTCATCGGTGCCCGCATAGTCCAGGGCGTCGGTGCCGCGCTCATGAACCCCGCCACGCTTTCAATCATCTCGGCCACGTTCCCGCCGCGCCAGCGCGGCACCGCGATCGGGATCTGGGCCGGGGTCTCGGCGCTCGCGCTCGCAGTCGGCCCGCTCGTCGGCGGGCTCCTGACCGAGCACATCGGCTGGAGCTCGATCTTCTACCTCAACGTGCCGATCGGAATCGTCGCGATCGTCGCGAGCTTCCTGCTGATCGACGAGTCGAGGGACACCACGGAGGGCCAGCGACCGGACCTTCCCGGCCAGCTGACGTCCGCGGTCGGCCTGTTCGCTGTCACGTACGGGCTGATCGAGGCCAACGGCTACGGCTGGGGCTCCGGGCGCATCGTCGGAGCGTTCGCGATCGGCGCCGCGGCGCTCGTCGCGTTCGTCCTGCTCGAGCGGCATCAGCGGGCGCCGATGCTCGACCTCGGTCTCTTCCGCAACAGCACGTTCGCCGGCGCCAACGTCGTCCTGCTGCTGGTGGCACTCGCCATGTTCGGCGTGTTCTTCTTCCTGTCGCTCTACATGCAGAACATCCTCGGCTATTCGCCGGTCGAGGCCGGCGCCGCGTTCCTCCCCATGACCGGCCTGATCATCGTCATCGCGCCGCTCGCGGGCCGGCTCTCCGACCGGCTCGGCTCGCGCTGGCTGCTCACGGGCGGCATGACCGTCCTGGCGGCGCAGCTTCTGTACTTCTCGCGGCTCGGGGTGAACGCGGACTTCTGGAACCTGGCGCCCGGCATGCTCCTCGGCGGTCTCGGGATGCCGGCCGTCATGGCGCCCGCCAGCGCCGCCGCCCTCAGCGGCGTCTCCGTCGACCGGGCGGGCGTCGGCTCGGCGGTCCTCAACTCCTCCCGTCAGCTCGGCGGCTCGATGGGCGTCGCGCTGATG